>JAEYVN010000115.1 GCA_023431725.1 Pseudomonadota bacterium | reverse complement strand
CCATTCGAATTCGGGCCGCCAGCCGAGGCGCCGCGCGATCGGCGCGAATTGCAGTTCGAAAGCACGGCGCATGCCGCCTTCCGCGCTGATGTGATTGACGAGGATGATCTCGCCGCCAGGCTTCAGCACACGTGCGAATTCATCCAGCGCAGCGTCAGGGTCAGGCACGGCGGTGATGACATATTGCGCCACCACCACATCGAACGAGTCGTCCGGAAAGCCGAGATGGGCGACATCCATCACCGACAAAGCCTCGACATTGTCGAGCTTCAGGTCACGCACGCGACCTTGCGCCTTGCGCAGCATCGGCTCGGAAATGTCGATGCCGACCAGCCTGTTCTGCCGCGAATAATCGGGCAGCGAAATGCCGGTGCCGACGCCGACTTCGAGAATGCGTCCGCCGATCCGTTCCGCAGCGGCAATCGAGGATTTCCGACCGCGTTCGAACACGGCGCCAAAGACAATGTCATAGACCGGCGCCCAGCGGGCATAGGCCTTGGTGATTGTCGATTTATCGAGCCCCCCCGCCGTCGACATGTCACCCCGCCGAAGGCGCCGAAGCAACGGCGTGTGTCGTGATGCCCGATCGTGTGGTCATCGCCACCGCGCTCCGAATGAAGCCGCCGCCGAGGACACGCGCCTGGCCGTCCGGCGCATCATAGAACACGCAGGCCTGTCCCGGCGCAACGCCATCCTCGCCGTCGACGAGTTCGATCTCGCAGCCATCACGGCCGAGAGACAGCCAGGCCGGCTGTGGCGCGCGTGTCGAGCGCACCTTGACGAAGACTTCGCGGCGGCCGGCATCGAGCGCTTCTGCCAGCGTGCCATCGCCGATCCAGTTCACCTCGCGCAGGCCGATGCGGCGCGTGCGCAAGGCATCGCGCGGACCGACCACAACGCGGCGTGTGTGGGAATCCAGCCGCACGACATAGAGCGGCATACCGGTGGCGACGCCAAGCCCCTTCCGCTGGCCGATGGTGAAATGAATGATGCCGTTGTGCCGGCCAAGCACCCTGCCGTCGAGATCGACGATCTCGCCGGGATCGGCCGCTGTCGGCATCAGCTTCTCGATGATGTCGGTGTAGCGCCCCTGCGGCACGAAGCAGATATCCTGACTATCCTCCTTGTCGGCGACGGCGAGGCCGAAACGCCGCGCCGCCTGCCGCGTCTCGGCCTTGGTCAGGTCTCCGAGCGGGAAACGCAGGATGTCGAGCTGCTCGCGCGTGGTGGCAAACAGGAAATAGCTCTGGTCGCGATCTTCCTCACGCGCGCGATACAGGCCGCGGCCGCCGCCGGGCAGCGCATGCGACGCTATATAATGTCCGGTCGCCATCACCTGCGCGCCAAGGTCCCTGGCGGTGTCGAGCAGATCGCGGAACTTGATCGACTGATTGCAGGAGATGCATGGCACCGGCGTCTCGCCGGCGACATAGCTCTCGGCAAAGCGGTCGATCACCTCTTCCTTGAAGCGGCTTTCGTAATCGAGCACGTAATGCGGGATGCCGAGCGTTTCGGCCACCTGCCGCGCATCATGAATGTCACGGCCGGCACAACAGGCACCCTTGCGATGCGTTGCCTCGCCATGATCATAAAGCTGCAGCGTGACGCCGACGACGTCATAGCCCTCCGCCGCCAGCAAGGCGGCGGTGACGGACGAATCCACGCCGCCCGACATCGCGACCACGACGCGGGTGTCCTGCGGACGGCTGTCCAGTCCCAGTGAATTCATCATGAAGGTTGCGGCCGTTGCCGCACTCCTTGGAAGTGTTCGTAATTGCCGCCGATCTCTAGGCATTGTTCTAGCGTCGCGGCGGGGCGGAAAGCAATCGCGACACATATAGGAACGCCAACTGGGAATTTCTTGCCGGGCTGCGGAAAAGCCTTGCCGGGCACGATCCGGAAGCCTCCGGACAGACCATTGATTTCATTAACATTTTTGATTTTTTCGGCTGGCGCATGGCTTGCAAAGCCCACTTTTTGACCGTTCTGAAATTTCCGGAGGCCGAAAGCGTGACCAGCGTTGCATCAGAAGTGTTCGCCTTGCTGAACCGCCCTTCTCCATCATCCCGCGCCTCGGCAGCGAAATCCGGCCAGGACGATGGCGGCTTTGCCGCCATGATGGAGAGCCAGGCCGAACGACCGGACGAACCCCGGCCGGCCCGCACCGAACGGAACCAGCCGCGCAGCAGCATCGAACGCGACACCGCCGCGGACAAGCCTGCACGCGTCGATTCAGCACAGCGCGAGACGCCAGACTCCCCCGACAAGCCAAAGGCTGCCGATCAGACCTCTCCGAAGGCAGCCGCCGAAGGCGATAATACGGCGAAACCAGCCGGTGACATCCAGACCGTCGCGGACGAGGTAAAGGGCGAGGAGAAAATCATCACCGGCATTGTCCCCGCCGCTCTCGTTGAAGCCGTCGCAGCCACACCGTCGGTTCCGGTTGTAGAGGCAGCTCCTGTCGTCGCGCCGGTTGAGATCGTTCCGGCGAACCCGACGCCGGTCCCGGCGGACGCTGCGGCAGAGGTTGCTCCCGCTGTCGTCACTCCTGTCGAGACCGTCACCGCGCCTGCACAAACCAATCCGGAACAACCCGTCGACACAGCCGGCCAGGCCGGCGTACCTGAAGAAGCGGCTGCCAAAGCCGACGCGGCGCCGGCCGACGTGGAGGCCCAGCAAGCGGCAACGGCCGCCACGATCGTTCCGCCGGTGAAGGCACAGACGACAGCCAAGACCGAGACGGAGACCAAAGCAGAGAAAGCGGTGGTGTCCGGCACATCGGCGGATACCGATGCTGACGAGGCAAGCCTCGAAGCGGCAGGCGAAACCGAAGACGCGACGCAAAAATCCAAGCCCGCGGTCAACCAGAACGCGAATGCGCAAGCCCAGGCCCAGATCGACAAGCCAGGCGCGAAGCCCGAACCAACCGCCAAGCTGGATGATGGACTGCCTGCGCCGAAACTGACCATCGATCACCTCACGCAATCGATGCCGCAGATGACGACGCATGCCGTTGCGAACACCGCGGCGGCATCGCCGACCACCTCTCCCGTCAGCACCAGTCAGGCGATCCCCCTCAATGCGGTCGCCGTGGAAATTGCCGCACAGGCGAAGCTCGGCCATTCCCGCTTCGAGATCCGCCTCGACCCGGCTGAGCTCGGCCGCATCGACGTGCGCCTCGATATCGACAAGGACGGCAATGTCTCGTCCCGCCTCGTGATCGAGCGCGCCGACACCTACGACCTCCTGCGCCGCGATCAATCGACCCTCGAACGCGCATTGCAGCAGGCCGGCCTCAAGACCTCAGACAACGCCCTCGAATTCTCGCTGCGCGATCAGGGCTTCGCCCAGCAGCAACAGAAAGATGACGAAACCTCACGCGGTGTGCGCACCCTGGTAGCCGAAAGCGACGTCATGCCGAGCGAAGCCGCCAACGGCTATGCACGGATGCTCGGCGGACGCAGCGGCGTCGATATCCGCGTTTAAATCAAAGGACACCGACAATGACGACCGTCACCTCCGGCATCGGCAGCAACGTCACCACCACTTACAATGAGAGCCTGGTCAGCACGTCGAAGTCATCGCTTGCTGACAACTTCACCTCGTTCCTCCAGATGCTGACGACGCAGCTCAAGAACCAGAACCCGCTCGACCCTCTGGACACGAACCAGTTCACCCAGCAGCTCGTACAGTTCGCGCAGGTCGAACAGCAGCTGAAGTCGAACGATCAATTGAGTTCGCTTGTTGCGCTTCAACAAAGCGCGCAAACGACGCAAGCTCTCGGCTTTGTCGGCAACATCGTTGCGCTCGATGGCCAGACCGCCCGCCTTGAAAACGGCAGTGCCGGCTGGAGCTTCAATTCACCGAAGCCTGCGACAGCGACGATCAACATCATGAATGCGTCGGGTGCAACGGTTTATACTGGCACCTTCTCGCTCAATGCCGGCCTTCAGAATTTCGTGTGGGACGGCCGCAATACATCCGGCGTCTTGCAGCCCAACGGCGATTACAAGATGTCGATCACGGCGAAGGACACCGCCGGCCAAACCGTCGCGGTGGCAACAGAGGTGCAAGGCGTTGTCGATTCCGTCGACATTTCAAAATCACCGCCGACGCTCAACGTCGCCGGCAAGGATTACACGGTCGACAAGGTCAAGCGCATTGTTCGCTATGTAGCCCCGACGCCGACACCTGATCCGGAGACTGAAACGCCACCGCCATCAGAAGAAAACAACTCAAGCTCGGCATCCTGATCGTAACGACGTCAGCACCTTAACAAGCGATTAAAACGTTGCTTCACGACATTTCGTTGACAGGCATTTCTCAATTGAGTGTTGCGCTTAGGCAAATCTTAAGCGGCGAACGCTACATTCCTCTGAGTTTGTCGGTTGAGTGTATGAGTGAAGCAATGACCGAACCTCATCGTCCGAGGGTCAAGTACGTCATCGGGCCAGACGGTTCTCCGCTAACGATCGCGGATTTACCGCCGCCTTCGACCAAGCGTTGGGTGATCCGCCGTAAAGCGGAAGTCGTTGCGGCCGTCCGCGGCGGCCTCCTGTCGCTTGAAGAAGCGTGCCAGCGTTACACGCTGACGACAGAAGAATTCCTGTCGTGGCAATTTTCCATCGATCAGCATGGCCTTGCCGGTTTGCGCACAACGCGCATCCAGCAATATCGGCAGTAATGAACCGTTAGGGTCCGCGACCTGATTGTGAATAGCGATCGCTGCCTCTGGTGGAGGCGGCGCTATTTGCTTTGACGCTTTCAGCCTAAACGACGGCCGTCTGGGATCCGACGATCCGACTGCGAACCTTTGTGGAGATCGCAGCCGGCGTGCTGCCGATCCGCAATGTCATCTTTCCGTTTGGAAGTTAGGCGGATAAAGTCGCGGTAAATTTCGTCTGGAGCGCTTCATGATCGTCAGGACTGCGATTTTCGCCCTAGCGGCCCTCTTGATGGCCCTGGCCCCCGCCTCCGCCCGCCAACTGGCCGTCGGCGCCGCAGCCGGCTTCTTCGAGCCGCCGGGCTATACCGCTGTCCCGGTCTACGTCTGGCCGAACGGCGGACGCTGGACCCCGGTCGATACCTCGATGGGTCGCCCCTTCTACGAGCCAATCTACGCCACCCCCCGCGGCTACCGTTATGTCTATGTCCGGGGCTATTACTGGAAGCGGGTGCCGAACCCCTATGCGCCGCGGGTTTACAAGCGCGTGGTCAAGGCCTCGCATGTGTCGAAGCCGCGCCGACGCGCCGCTCCCTGCGTCACCGACATTGGTTACGGCCGCTACGAGTTTTGCAGACGCTTCTACTGAAAGGCGCGCTCGAAAGACCGATCAGACGAAAAGGCGGGTTTAGACCCGCCTTTTTTGTGCCTGCTCCCCAAAAGCTAACAATCGTTAACGACGTTAACGGTTTGGAAACCATAACGCGGCAAATATTGCCGGGTAAGGGCACGCAAGCGCGTGAGGGGGAACTGGTCGGTGCAAGGTCTCGTCGAGTTCATAAAAACATTGGGCGCCACACGCGTTGTGGCCATGGCTGCCGTTACGGTGGCGCTCATCGGCTTCTTCGGCTTCATCATTCTCCGGGTTACGGCGGTCCCGATGACTCCGCTGTTCACCGATCTGACGTTTGAAGACTCGTCGGCCATTGTCCGCGATCTGGAGCGGCAGGCGATTCCGTATCAGGTGCGCAATGACGGGGCGATCATCCTGGTGCCGAAGGACGCGGTCACCCGGCTCCGCATGAAGCTGGCGGAAAGCGGCCTGCCCAAAGGCGGCGGTGTCGGCTACGAAATCTTCGACAAGTCCGATTCGCTCGGAGCCACGAGCTTCGTTCAGAATATCAATCACTTGCGGGCACTCGAGGGCGAACTCGCCCGCACCATCCGCAGTATCGACCGGGTGGCCGCCGCAAGGGTTCATCTGGTTCTGCCGGAGCGCCCGCTGTTCTCCCGCGAACGGCAAGAGCCCTCAGCCTCGATCGTTCTCAAGCTGCGCGGGGGACTTGAGGCCCAGCAGGTCCGTGCCATCCGGCATCTGGCGGCCTCGGCCGTGAACGGTCTCAAGCCGACCCGCGTCTCGGTCGTCGACGAAACCGGCCGCCTGCTGGCCGACGGCGCCGACGACGACATCGGCGGACTGGGCGCTGGGGCGGATGAGCGGAAAGTCGCTTACGAGCGGCGGCTGCGCGACCAGATCGACAACATCGTCACATCCGTCGTCGGTCCGGGCCGTGCCCGCGTGCAGCTGACCGCCGATTTCGATTTCAACCGCATTACCCAGACAACCGACAAATTCGATCCGGAAGGCCGCGTCGTTCGCTCAAGCCAGACGCGTGAAGAAACGCTTGCCTCGTCCGAGGCGCGCGAGGGCCAGGTCACGGTCGGCAACGAATTGCCGGGCGCCGGACAAAACCGCCCCGGTGCAGGCGCCAATGCCGGTGGCGCCGACAACGCCAACAAGAGCGACAACCGCAAGAGCGAGGAAATCGTCAATTACGAGATCTCGCGCACGACCAAGACCGAGGTGATCGAAGGCGGCCGCATCAATCGCATCTCGGCGGCCGTCCTTGTCGATGGCACCTACACAAAGAACGACCGCGGCGAATCGATCTACGCGCCGCGCGACAAGGACGAAATCGATCGCATCTCCGCACTCGTTCGTTCGGCCATCGGCTTTGACCAGAAGCGCGGTGACCAGGGTGAGGTCGTCAATCTGCGCTTTGCCGAGACACCGCAGAACCTGATCAACGAGTCGAAAGGCTGGATGGATCTGCAGTTCACCAAGGAAGACATCCTGCGTGGCATCGAACTCGCGGTGATGGGACTTCTCGGCCTGATCGTGCTGTTCTTCGTGGTCCGCCCGCTGGTGCGCAAGATCGTCACGCCGGACAAGCCCGCTGCACGCCTGACCGACGGCACGGCCGCTGGCACCGGCGAGGCCATGCTGCCGGGCGGTCCGAACGTCGAGATCGTCAAGGGTGAAGCCATCGCGATCTCGAACCACACTTCGAACATGATCGATATCGCTCAGGTGCAGGGACAGGTGCATGCCCAGTCCGTGCAGAAAGTCGGCGAACTCGCCGACCGCAATCCGCACGAGACCGTCGCGATCATCCGTCAATGGCTGCATGAAGCGGCGTAATTGGACTTAACTGAAATGACATCCGCAAGCGAAAGAAATCAAGGCGACATCGCCACCGTCATGGCCACCTTGGCCACGCGGCGGGGCGAAGGCGCAACGCCGAGCCGCAACCTGACGGGACCCGAGCGCGCGGCCATTTTGATGCTCGCACTTGGGGATCAGTATGGCGGCAAGATCTGGGAGATGCTGGACGACGACGAATTGCGTGAGTTGTCGATTGTGATGTCCACGCTCGGCACCATCGACGCCGAGCTGGTCGAAGGGCTGCTGCTTGAATTCGTCAGTCGCCTGTCTGCGTCCGGTTCGCTGATGGGCAATTACGAAGCGACCGAACGCCTGCTGTTCCAGTTCCTGCCGGCCGATCGCGTCGGCGGCATCATGGATGAGATCCGCGGCCCCGCCGGCCGCAACATGTGGGAGAAGCTTTCCAACGTCCAGGAGGACGTTCTGGCGAACTATCTCAAGAACGAATATCCGCAGACCATCGCCGTCGTCCTCTCCAAGCTGCGGCCTGAGCATTCGGCACGCGTGCTGGCGATCCTGCCCGAAGACATCGCGCTCGATGTCGTCAACCGCATGCTGCGGATGGAAGCGATCCAGAAAGAGGTCATCGACCGCGTCGAACAGACCCTGCGCACCGAATTCATGTCCAACATCTCCAAGTCGCGCCGCCGCGATGCGCATGAGGTGATGGCGGAAATCTTCAACAATTTCGATCGCCAGACCGAAACCCGCTTCCTGACGTCGCTCGAAGAGGACAACCGCGACAGCGCCGAGCGCATCAAGGCGCTGATGTTCACCTTCGACGACCTGATCAAGCTCGATGCCGGCTCGGCCCAGACGCTGATGCGCCACATCGACAAGGACAAGCTGGCGATCGCCCTCAAGGGTGCGAACGAAACGGTGCGCCAGTTCTTCTTCTCCAACATGTCCTCGCGCGCCGCCAAGATGCTCAACGACGACATGGACGCGCTGGGTGCCGTACGCCTGCGCGATGTCGACGATGCGCAGGTTCTGCTGGTCAATCTGGCCAAGGATCTGGCCGCCAAGGGCGAACTGGTTATCTCCAAGCAGCGTGGCGATGAGGAGCTCGTCTATTGATGAGCAATCCCGCAAAATTCCTGTTCGATATCGACTTCGACGCGCCGAAGGTGGTGAACACCATTCCGCTCGCCGATCATCGCGCCAAGGTCGAGGACGCCGAGGCCGCCGGATATCGCAAGGGATTCACTGCTGGTCAGCAGGAAGCACAGGGCGAAACGGCACGCCGTATCGCTGTGGCGATGGAAGACATCGCCCGCTCGCTCAATAAACTCTCGCGCGGCTTGTCCGGCGTCGAGCAGCGCGTCGAGGCAGAAGCGATCGAGGTTGCCGTAACAACCGGAAGAAAGCTCGCGTCGGCCCTGATCGAGCGGGAGCCCTTCGCCGAGATCCAGGCGCTGGCAGCCGGTTGTTTCCGTGAACTCATCGCGACGCCGCATGTTGTCGTGCGGGTGCATGACAATCTCTATGCGGAGGCCCAGACGCGCCTGACCGAAATCGCCCGTCAGAGCGGTTTCGAAGGACGGCTTCTGGTTCTGGCCGAGCCGGATATCGGCGTCGGCGACTGCCGCATCGAATGGGCGGATGGCGGCATGACCCGCAATCGCGCAGCGACCGACGCGCAGATCGAAGACACAGTCCGGCGCTTCCTGCAGGGCCGGCTTCAGACCACCGACATTTCCTCGAAAGGCAAAAATTCATGAGCGACGTGCCGTATCCCAATCTCGAGCCTGGCGCGACACCTCCGATGGACATGACGGTGCCGCCGATGACCGAACAGGAAAGCACCAACAAGACCGCCGCCGATCTCGAGGCGATCTTCGACGTGCCGGTGCAGGTGTCCGCCGTGCTCGGCCGCTCGCGCATGGATGTCAGCGAGTTGCTCCGGCTTGGACCGGGCGCTGTGCTCGAGCTCGACCGCAAGGTCGGCGAAGCCATCGATATCTACGTCAATAATCGGCTGGTCGCCCGCGGCGAAGTCGTTCTGGTCGAGGACAAGCTCGGCGTGACGATGACCGAAATCATCAAGGCCGATCGATGATCGCGACGCGAATAGCGAACCGTGACCATCAGGTGGCCGTGAACGCACCGCTCTAGGGATCATATTTCGCTATTCGCTGCTGAGTGCCGGGCACACGGAGAAAAAGAAAATGCGACTTCTCATCGTCGGAACGCTCAAGGGGCAGCTTACGCTGGCCACCAAATACGCGATGGATAAAGGCGCGTCGGTAACGCATGCCGAAACGGCCGATCAGGCCCTGGCGGTCCTGCGGTCGGGCCGCGGCGCCGATCTCCTGATGGTGGATGTCGCCGTGGATATCGCCGGCCTCGTCATGCGCCTCGCCAGTGAGCATATCCACGCGCCGATCGTCGCCTGCGGCATCGAGAACAACGCGAAGGCGGCCGTCGCAGCCATTCACGCCGGCGCGAAGGAATACATCCCGCTGCCGCCCGATCCGGAGATGATCGCGGCCGTACTCGCCGCTGTCGCCGACGACGATCGCGAAATGGTCTGGCGCGACGAGAGCATGGGGCATGTCGTGAAGCTCGCCCAGCAGGTTGCCGGCTCCGATGCCTCGGTGCTGATCACCGGCGAAAGCGGCACCGGCAAGGAAGTGCTGGCCCGCTATGTGCACACCCGCTCCAAGCGCGCCAAGAAGCATTT
>JAEYVN010000092.1 GCA_023431725.1 Pseudomonadota bacterium | reverse complement strand
GTTCTGGAGATTGAGCGCAAGACGGTTTTTGGCGAGCCATTGGCCGATAAACTCAGTAATTCCTGATTTCGATATGTCCTTCTTTAAAACCCCAGATGGTTGCCAACTCTATGTCGACGTGGAAGGCGAGGGGCCGCCTCTCGTCTTGATTGCTGGACTTGGCGGATCGGCGACCTTCTGGAACGCGCATCGGTCGATTCTCCGCGATCATCATCGCCTCATCTTGTTCGATCATCGCGGAACAGGCCGCAGTGAGCGGCCGGAGCAGCGCTATTCCATCGAAGGATTAGCGAAGGACGTTATCGCCGTTCTGGATCATTTCGGGGTCGAGCGTGCCCATGTCGTAGGGCATTCTACGGGTGGTGCCATCGGTCAGGCGCTGGCACTCGACGCCGCTGAGCGAGTAGGTAAGCTCGTGCTGAGCGGCACATGGGATAAAGCGGACTATCGCTTCAGAACGCTATTCGATGTTCGCGTCAAAGTGCTGGAGCAGATGGGCGCATCTGCCTATCAGGATCTCACCAATGTGCTTGGCTTTCCAGCGGAATGGGTCAACGAGCATGAGAAGGAGCTTGATGAAGCGACGTCAGTAGCGGTGAACAATCTTGAACCGATTTCCGTGACCGTGGCGCGTATACGCATGCTGCTCGATTTTGATCGCGCAAAAGAGCTTCATCGCATTCGAGCGCCGACCCTCGTCATCGGAGCCGATGATGATGCTATGGTCCCGGTTTATTATGCTGAGCGGCTCAGGGCCGCGATTCCGGGCGCAACCTTGCGCCGATTTGACGGCGGACACTTCTTTCCGCGCGTTCATGCTCAAGCGTTCTGCTCCGAAATCCTGAAATTCCTTCGCTAATGGAACGAGGTGCTGCGCCTCCGCGAATGCGGCTTATAGGCCGCTTGACGCGCCGCGAATAGGTAATAAACTTATTGAAGTGAGTATTTTGTATGGGTCGGTAGTTGGCGAAGTTGCTCAGGAATGCGGCGCGTTGCCGTATCTGACACATCGATTGTAGGGTCTTCGCGCATACGACGGCTTCCGATTGCTTGACACTTGTGGTGACAGCGGGTGTGGTCTGCGGCATCGGCCAAATTCGACTTGTGTTTTCTTTTGGGATGATGGGAGCGATAAAGTGAAGCAGTTTCTTTCTTGGGCCGTCGTCGCTGGGTTGGCCATGGTTTCGCCTGCGCTGGCGCAGAAAAAACCTGACAAGATCGGCGTCGGAATATTCACGTTCACCTCCGGCCCTGCGGCTGCTTACGGCATGCCAGGCCGCAATGCCGCAGAACTTATGATCGATCAGATTAACAAGGCTGGTGGCATCGGCGGGGTGCCGATTGCGCCGATCTATGTCGATGAAGCGATCGGAACCGACCGTGTCGTGGCGGAATATCGCCGTTTGGCCGCGGATGAGACTAATCAGGTGATGATCGCAGCGCTATCGAGCGGCAATTGTCTCGCCCTGGCACCGGTAGCCGAACAGCTCGGCATGCCGATGATTTCGTGGAATTGCGACACGCATCAGATGCTGTTGAAGGATCGCTACAATTTCGTGTTCCGTGCGAACAGCAGCACGATTCCGGAATTCGTGGCGATGGCAGCTTACCTTCTGAAGGTTAAGCCGGATGTGAAGACCGTCGCAATCATCAATCCGGATTACGCCTTCGGGCATGATGCCGCGGCGATCTTCAAAGCGGCGCTACTGGCTCAGAAGCCGGATATTCAATTCGCCGCTGAGCTTTTTCCGCGTCTAGGTTCTTCCAGCTATCAAACCGAAATTTCGCGTCTCGCGAGCGCTAAACCAGACGTTATCTTTTCCAATCTGTGGGGCGGAGATCTGGAGAATTTCGTACGTCAAGCTCTGCCGCGCGGGATATTCCAGAACAGCCAGGCCGTGCTCGCGGTGGGGGAGCCGATACTGCAGCGCATTAAGCTGCCGGATGGCGTCATCACAGGCGCGCTGGGTGATCATTGGTGGCTGACATCGACCGCTCAGGCCAACAAGGAGACCGTGGCGTTCGTTGAAGAATATCGGAAGCGTTACAATGAGTATCCGGTGTTTCCGAGCTTCAAGATGGCCAATGCGATCATGGTGATGAAGGCCGCCTACGAAAAGGCGATCAAGGATAAAAGCGGCGCGTGGCCGACCCGTAAGGAGATTGCCGCAGCATTGAAGGGACTTGAAATCAATACACTGACCGGCACATCGAAGCTCCGCCTTGAAGACAATGATGGTCTGGTCGATCAGATCGTTGGCGTCACCAAGATGACCGCAGAGCGACCATTTCCGATTATCGACAAGATGGTCCGCTACCCCGCCGAGAAGGTGACGCCGCCGGCTGGTCAGGATCCGTTTGCCTGGATCAAGACGCATAACAAAGCCTTCCTTGACGGGCTCCCGCAGCCAGGATCCCACAAATAAGCGAGTATGAAGTCCTCGGCGCGGATGAATATTTGTCCGCGCCGGGGGCTCTTTTTTATTCATGTGCCAATCGAAAGAACACGAAGTCTTATGCTGCAGGCGTTTGTTCCTTTGTTGATTGATGGTTTGGCCAACGCCGCGGTTATCTTCTTCGTGGCGGTTGGTCTTACATTGGTGTTCAGCGTCCTTCATATTCTGAATGTTGCGCATGGCAGTTTCTATGCGATTGGCGCTTACGTGGCAGTCAGCATCAGCCTGTGGCTGCTCTCCGTTGGATTGCCTCCCAGCTTTACGTTTCTTGCTCTCCTGCTAAGCGCCGCCGCAGTTGCCGCGCTGTTTGGTCCGCTGATTGAAAGTACGTTTCTGCGTTGGACCTATGGCAAGCCGGAAGCAGTCCAAATCCTGGTGACGTTTGGGATTTTTCTCATTCTTGAGGATCTGCAACGGCTCGTGTTTGGCGTTCAGACTTTCTATCAGGACACGCCGATGCAATTGCTCGGCAACTCCACCATCGGTGGTGTTGTGTATCTGAACTATCAATTGCTGCTGATCGGGCTGGCAATCGTTGTCCTCATTGCCCTCAAGCTTTTGATTGCTAACACTCGCCTTGGCAAGCTCATGGTCGCAGTGGTGACGGATCGCGAAGTGTCGCAGACGCTTGGGATACGGACCAATCGGGTATTCATGATGGCCTTCACGCTCGGCGTGTTTCTCGCCGCCCTGGGAGGCGCGCTCGCTTCCCCGACGACCGGCGTCGCGCCTGGGCTTGGAGCGGAGACCATGGTGCTTGCCTTCGCAGTTGCGGCCATCGGCGGTCTTGGACAGATCGAGGGCGCTGCCGTTGCGGCTGTGATTGTCGGTGTCGCCCGCGCGCTCGCGATCTACTTCGCTCCTGAGATGGATGTCGTCGTGCCTTACATCGTCATGTTGCTGGTTTTGCTCGTGCGGCCTTATGGTTTGTTCGGCAAAGCCCAGGCGCGCAGGATCTGAGCCATGCGCGTAGTCTTGATTATTGCGTTTCTTGCATTTGTCGCCGTGCTGCCTATCGCGGTGCCATGGCTCCAGTTCGTGCTCACGCTGGCGCTGGCGCACGGCCTTGGAGCGCTCGGCGTGGCGCTCCTGCTGCGTGCTGGCATGATCTCTCTCGGCCATGCTACGTATTACGCGCTTGGCGCCTACACGGTGGCCTATCTATCGACCCGTGCCGGCATCACCGATTTCAGTGTCCTCATCATCTCGGCCATTATCGTAGCGGCTGCTGGTGGTGCACTGATCGGGGCCTTCCTCGTGCGCTATCGCTCGATCTTCTTTGCGATGCTGAACCTCGCGGTTTCGATGATCCTTTTTGCCGTGCTAGCGAAATTCTACGCGCTGACGGGCGGGACCGATGGCATGCGTGTCACCGCGCCGACGGTATTTGGCATGGGGCTGGACCGGAACACGTTCGGCTACGTTCTGTTTTACGCCGTGCTTGTGATGGTCGGTGCAGTGTGTTTGGTGATCGCGCGCTATCTTGAGAGCCCGATGGGCCAGGCGCTGTCCGCGATCCATACCAACGAGGTTCGGCTCGAATATCTCGGCGTATCGGTCCGCCGGGTGTTGCTCTCGGCCTATGTCGTGTCGGCGGCGCTGGCGGGACTTGGTGGCGCCATCGGCGCCATGGCGATCGGGCACGTCGTACCTGAAATGACATATTGGACAGCGTCCGGGCATCTTGTGCTTGTGGCGGTACTTGGAGGCATCGGCGGTGTGCTAGGGCCGTTCATGGGTTCGATTTTCCTGGAACTCATTCACACGCTCGCCGCAGGCTATGCTGCGGGTGCCTGGAATCTGATTGTCGGTGTTGCTTTGCTGCTGGTGATCTTCTTCCTGCCCCAAGGGCTGTACGGAGTGTTCGATCGGTTTGCTGCCCGCAAAGAGTCTGCAAAATGACGACGCCACTGCTCCGCACCGAAAACCTGAAAGTCGCGTTCGATGGCGTCACCGCCGCAAACGGCGTCGATTTGCAGATCGCGCCGCACGAATTCGTCGCCATCATCGGTCCCAACGGGGCTGGCAAAACCACCTTCATCAATCTGTGTACTGGCTACGTCCGTCCGTCCGCTGGAAGCGTGTACTTGAAGGACCGCAACATCACTGGTCTTTCGCCGCGTGCGATCACGAAGATGGGCATCGCACGCGCATTTCAGTTGCCGCAATTGTTCAGCGATCACAGCCTGCTCGAGAATGTCATGATGGCTGTCGCGGCGCGACGCGGATTCTGGCATCCCATGACGCCGCTTGATCATCCCCGGTATCGCGAGGAGGCGCGGTCTTTGTTGCGGCTTGTCGAACTGGAGCGCGCTGCAGAACAACGCTCGGTCGAACTCTCGGAAGGTATGCGCAAGCTCGCGGACATTGTGCTGGCGATGGCTCTGAAGCCGCATTTGATTTTGCTGGACGAGCCCACCAGTGGTGTCAGCGCCAGCGAGAAGTTCAACCTTATGGAGACGATTGTGCGCGCTCTCCGGGCCGAGAAGGTTGCTGCTCTGTTTGTTGAACACGACATGGAGATCGTACGTCGTTATGCGGACCGTGTTCTGGTCTGGAATGCGGGGCGCGTTGTAGCCGAAGGCAAACCTGATAGCGTCCTGAACGATCCCTATGTGCGGGAGAATGTGGTCGGAGTAGCGTGATGCTAAGTCTCGAGCAGATTCATGTCAGCATCGATGGCACTCCGATCCTGCGGGATGTCAGTTTCACTCTGACGGCTGGCCGGACAACCGTACTGCTTGGCCGCAACGGCGCCGGCAAGACAACAACTTTGCGCACCATCATGGGATTGCTTCCGCTTGATCGCGGTCATCTCAAGCTGGACGGTCGCGATTTGGCGGCGGTCCCGGTTTATGAACGCGCCTCTATCGGCATTGGCTATGCGCCCGAGGACCGTAGATTGATCGGGCAATTCTCGGTCGAAGACAATCTCCTTCTGCCGGCGCTGGCTTTGAACCTTCCCCAATCGGAGCAGCGCTCCAGGCTGGAGGGAATCTATAGGCTGCTTCCTGAACTCGCCGAATTCCGAAGCAGGCGAAGCGGTGCGTTGTCGGGGGGGCAGGGCAAGATGGTGGCGCTAGGGCGCGCGCTGATGATCGCAAAGCGTGGCATATTGCTGGACGAGCCGTTTCAGGGATTGGCGCCTGCCTTGGCGCTCAATTACGCTCGGACCTTGGCGCGCGTGCGCGAGGAGCGCCGCGATCTCGCATTGCTGATTACGGAATCGAGCCCGCAACTGCTCGACAGCATTGTCGACGAAACTCTAACGATCGAGCGCGGACACGTTACTGCGGCGGCCCGTGTGGCGTGAGCGCAGTCAGGTCGTGTTTGAACAGCTACGCCAGACGCTTTGTGAGATTTCGGCATAGGGCGGGATGATGCCGTGGTCGTCGGGATTATCCATTACTCGTCGCAGGTGTCGTTATGAGATACTCGGTTTCGCATTGTCCGCCGCCGACCCCGTCGCGGCCGCTCGACGACAGCTTGCGTGGCTATTTCGATACGAACGCAGACATTGTTCACAGGATCACCAGGCCTGTGAACATGGAAAATATCGGAGCGCTTTCTGCCCAAAGCGACCGGCCGATCTTGTTTGAGAACATTGTCGAGAAGCCGGGATTTCGTCTCTGCGATATCCTCGTGAAGTCGCGGGCACTGCAGGCGCGTGCCTTGGGTACAACGCCTGAAAACTATCTGCGCACGCTGGCCTATCGCTTGCGCAAACCTCCGCGCCCGTTCCGGCATGTGAAAACCGGTCCGGTCAAAGAGGTGATCCGGATCGGCGCAGACGCCGATTGGCTGACTTTACCGATACCTCGTCACAAGGAAAAGGATCGTTCACCCTACGTCACGGCGATGAATATCGTTCGCGATCCGGAAACCGGGTTTTACAACTCATCGCACGCAGGAACCCAAGCGGTGGGACCTCGGCGCGGCCTTATCAGTTTCGCCACGCCGCATACGCACATTATCATCAACAAGTACCGTGAAATGGGAATGGACTATATGCCCATTGCCATCGTGTTCGGGTTGCCGCCAGCCTACGAGATCATGGGTAATTTTTCCGGATTGCACATGGATATGTGGGGCGAGATGGAAATGGTTGGCACCATCATGGACCGCGACATCGACATGGTCTCTTGTGAGACCATTGACCTATCGGTGCCCGCCCAGGCCGAGATCGTCGTGGAGGCGCGCGTCAATCTGAAGGATCGCTTCCCGGTGGGTGAGGTCACCGCTCCAACCATGTATCACCTACCTCACCACGAAAATATTCCGGAGCTTGAGGTGATGGCGATCACCATGCGGGCGGATCGGCCTATCTACCGTAATCACCAGACCTGCCCGGACACCGACCATCAGACCTTGCCGCGGCTGTGTCACGAGGCGGTGCTTTACAATCGTCTGACTGAAATGGGTCTGACGGTGCACGACGTCCGCTTTCCGACCTGGGGGGCAGCACTCTCCTGCATTCTTCAGTTCGATTATCCGCGCGAGGGATTTGTCAATGATGCGCTGATGCTCGCAATGGGATCGCCATGGCTGAACACCAAGTTGGTTGTTGCCATAAGCCCCGACACGGATATCGACAATCCTGCCGAGGTCTATCACGCCATTGCGACGCGGGCCGATCCGGCGCGCGACGTCTTCGTGGTCTCGAACACGCGTGGATCGCTTTACGATCCTTCCGCCAAGCCGATGCAAGACCTTCATCCGTGGCGTATTGTCGGTAAGATGGGAATCGATGCCACCGCTAAGAAACGTTACGATCTGGCCGATTACGAACGAGCGTGGCCGATCAACTGGGGCAAAGTGCGACTCGAAGACTATCTCTAGAGTTCACCTAAGTTCTGTGCCGCGTCTTGTTTCGTTGGTGGTCGCGGGCTCATGAGGGAGGGAACACGCGCTGGGACGCAGGCCAATGACGCATTTTGAGCGCCAGGCGCGTAGGTTTTCATCGGCGTGCGAGGGCCCAAAATTGGCTGTGCCAAAAGAGTGAATTAGTAAGGCGTTCCAAGCCCTTGAGCGACTCCTCGGTCCAGCCGATCCATCTGAGATTTTCGGTGATCCAGGCCAGCGCATATACGGTTGAATCGACCTGATCGGCATGTTTGCTATTTGGAAACGAAAGCAGTTCGTGCAGATAGACGTCGAGCCAGCTCGCTTCTTTAGGCAACACCAAAAATCCTCCCTCAATCTTTGCAGTCTGAGAGCGCAGCCGCATGATTTTGTCACCCGAAAGGGTCGGAGCTGGCTGTACGATCGAGAACTGCTCGGAACGCAACTCCTGGATCAACTGGATTCCGGACGCCTTGTCCTCGATCAGCACAACCCGCGCTTTGTAGTCACGTGCCAAACGTTCGACAGCTCTCTTAAGGTGCGGAAGCTCCAATTTCGGCCGATACAGGTCAAGCAAATAGACCTTGCGGCTCGTTAGCCCCCACGTCGTGCAGACACTGTAATCCGAGAGCTCGGTGTCCTTATTCGCCGTATCCCAAGATTGTAGCACGATGTCAAAGCGGTTCGGCTTGTCATTGTGAGTGTAGAACTTAAGCCAACTCCGTTGAAGGGCCGTCAAATCGGGGCTCCTGAAGCTCGCAGCACGGATTTCCGCAGTTTATCGATTTTTACCCTGTATTTTTCCCTGTTCTGCGCAGATAGGGTCGGAGACCGGTTCGACACGCACTGCGGCGCCAGCCAGACACCCGGCCGTTGTCCCCAGGTTGTAATTCTCTGGTTGGGCTCGCATTTCCGGCCCTATTCCGCGGGCCTTTTAAGACCTGCTGCGGTGGCTCCCTCGCGGAGACGATCGCCCGTGCGATTTCGGCCAATCGGTCGCGTAATTCTCTGCGCCCTTGTTTGGTGGATGGAATTTTGGGGTTAGAAGTGGCGGCTTGAGCGTTCTTATCGACTGAAGCGCTTCAGGACCTAATGGGGCTTGCTCAGCGGCACCCCAGATGCCTGCGTTGTTCGGCCCAATCACCCGGATGCTGCGCGGTGAAGCGCATCAGCTTCTTC
>JAEYVN010000592.1 GCA_023431725.1 Pseudomonadota bacterium | reverse complement strand
GGCAGCGAGCTTCTGAGCATATTGCGTGGCAACGGCGAGAGAGAAGGTGCCGTTCCCGTCGACAGCCAGTGTCATGCCCGGCGCGAGCAGCGACAGCACCGCCTCGATGCGGCGGACGTCCTCGTCGAGGGGAACGCCGCCGATCTTGATCTTGAATCGCGTATGGCCCCGACCGATCGCGCGACGAATGTCCTCTCCCAGCAGCGGGATGTCGTTGTCGTCACGGTAATGGCCACCGCTGGCATATATATCGATAGTCTTGTTTGCGGGCCGGCCGTCAACGGAGGCCAGATGGGCCCAGAGCGGACGATTCGCCTGCTTGGCGGCAATATCCCACAAGGCAGCGTCCAAAAGGCCTACGGCGCCGGGTCTTTCGCCGTGTCCGCCGGCCTTTTCATTGCGCATCATCACCGACCACGCCTTGGTGGGGTCGATGCTGCCGTCGCCGTTATTGTATTCGTCCGGTTTGGCCGCCAGCAGTCGCGGAATGAACCGCTCCCGCAGGAGGCCGCCGTGTCCATAGCGGCCAATCGAATCGAAGGCGTAACCGACCAGCGGCTTGCCGTGCTTCATCTGATCGGTATGGACGGCGAGCGCGCTCGCCGTCATGCCGTCGAAGCTGATGCTGGAATTGCGGCTTGCTGCCGTCAGCCTGATCGTCTGTTCCTTGACCGCAACAATACGCATCGTTCAGGCGTCAGGCTTGCCGCCAGTCGTGCTCGGCGACGTCGAAGACGATGCCGTTATTGTCCTTGAACTTCTTCTCGGCATCGACGCCGGGGAAGCTTGGCAATTGCATGAAGAACTCGCCACCGAGCTCCTTGATCTTTTCGGCGGTCTTCGCTTCGTCTTCCACGACGAAGCCGATGTGATGCAGGCCGGCCCAGTCCGGTCCGCCCTTGCCGCCCTTGGTGCCTTCCGGGAAATGCAGCAGAGTCAGGTTCATGACGCCATCGGAGAGGGAGATCGCATTGCCGATCGGGCTTTCCACCTGACTGACACGCTTCAGTTCGAAGGCCCCTTCATAAAACGACGCGGCCTTTTCAAGGTCCGGCACTTGAATGGCGATGTGGCGGATTTTGCCCATGAAGTCTCTCCTTGCGCGCTCAGGAATGAAAGGTGTCTCGCACCAAGGATAATTCAAAGCCTTTGCCGCTGCCACCGCTAAACTAAAAATACTTGCCTAGATTCAAGTTGAATATGCTTCGGTTTTGACCGGCGACACGTTGCAGTGCAGCAAAAATGGGCATCCTTCGCTTTGTATGGTGTTGTGTATTCGGAGCAAGCCAACCTTCGCGGAACGCTACAAGGTGCGCCGGTGTCTATTTAAGGCGTTGTATATTATAATGATTTTCTAATACGAAATCTCGCGCCGCGTGAGCGTTGCCGTGACGAGAGGCAGCTAAAACTCTCTTCGCATTGCACATAACGAAATCAGTGCACGCATCATTATCCAGCTTGACCGCCATCTTATAAGCGAACAAGTTTCGGTTATGTAATGATCCTAATCTGGGAGGGGTGATCATGCGTACGTTGGGCGGTTTCCGCGTCAATTCCTATTGGTTGTCGGCTGGCGTTCTTGGTGCCGCCTTGCTGTGCGCAGCGCCGACCCCCTCGCAAGCACAAGAGAAGACGCTGAAAGCCGCCGTCTTCGTGCCGCCGACCACCACCTACGGCATTCCCTTCAAGCGCTTCGTCGATCGCGTGAACGAAACCGGCAAGGGCGTACTGCAAATTCGTATCGTCGGCGGCCCGGAAGCCGTGCCGGCCAACAACCAGGCCGATGCGGTGAAGTCCGGCGTGCTCGATATCGCGTCAATACCGCCCGCCTATTACAAGAGCAACATGGTGGAGGGCGACGCGCAAATCCTCTCCAACATGACGGTGGCCGAACAGCGTGCTTCCGGCGCCTATGCGATGCTCAACAAGATCGCCAATGACCGCATGAACTCGGTCTATCTCACGACCTATGGCATGGGCGTTCCGTTTCATCTCTATCTGACCAAAGAAGGGACCGTCGCGAAGGCCGACGATCTGAAGGGACAGCGGTTGCGCGGACAGCCGAACTACAATGCGATCTTCAAGCACTACAACATCACAAGCGCGAATATTGCCGCGCCTGAAGTCTTCACCGCTCTCGAACGTGGTGTTGTGCAGGGCTACGGCTGGCCGCTGTGGGGGATCAACGACTTTGGCTGGGACAAGCTCACCAAGGTACGTATCGACCCGGGCTTCTATAACGTCGTCGTCAACATCCTCATGAACAAGACGGCCTACGACAAGCTAACCCCGGCCCAGCGCAAGGTCCTTGACGATGCTGTCGCATGGTTTGAGGCTGATACGTTGAAGTATACAGCCGAGACGACGAAGGAAACCCTGCAGGCGCAAGAGAAGCAAGGTATCAAGAGCCTGGACTTCGGTCCTGATTTCAAGAAGGTTGCGCTCGAGCTCTATTGGGACGATCTCAAGAAGCTGAGCCCGGACTCGATCTCGAAGCTGCAGACGCTGCTCACCAAGAAGTAAGAGCAAGCGTGGTCCTGACCATCGATACGAACCGCTAGCATGCGTGCTGTCTTCTGGC
>JAEYVN010000510.1 GCA_023431725.1 Pseudomonadota bacterium | reverse complement strand
GTCGATCAAAGCGCGGCCATCGTGGCCTCGATCGTCGCCAAGGGCGAGGCCGTCTACGGCATCAATACCGGCTTCGGAAAGCTGGCGAATGTGCGGATCGCCGATCGCGATCTTGAAGCCTTGCAACGCAACCTGGTGCTGTCGCACGCCGCAGGCGTCGGTGAACCGGTGCCGGCCGCCATCGTCCGCCTGATGATGGCGCTGAAACTGGTCAGCCTCGGACGCGGCGCGTCGGGCATCCGGCGCGAGACGATGCAGCTACTGCACGGCATGCTGATGGGGCATGTGATCCCGGTCGTGCCGGCGCGCGGATCGGTCGGCGCTTCGGGCGATCTTGCGCCGCTCGCGCATCTCACCGCGACCATGATCGGCGAAGGCGATGCCTTCTATGGCGGCGAGCGCATGCCCGCCGTGTATGCGCTTGGACGCGCCGGGCTGGAGCCGATCGTACTCGGCCCGAAGGAAGGACTTGCGCTGCTCAACGGCACGCAATTTTCGACCGCGCATGCGCTGCATGCCCTGTTCGCCATCGAGCGAATCTTTCAATCGGCACTGATTACCGGCGCATTGTCGACCGATGCCGCCCGGGGCTCCGACACGCCGTTCGACCCACGCATCCAGGCATTGCGCGGCCACCGCGGTCAGATCGATGTGGCGACATCGCTGCGCACGCTCATGGATGGCAGCAAGATCCGCGCCTCGCATCGCACGATCGATGATCGCATCCAGGACCCGTATTGCCTGCGCTGCCAGCCGCAAGTGATGGGCGCGGCGCTCGACGTGATGCGGCAGGCCGCAACCACACTGGTGATCGAAGCCAATGGCGTCTCCGACAACCCGCTGGTAATGACCGACACCGGCGATGTCATTTCCGGCGGCAACTTTCACGCCGAACCCGTCGCCTTCGCGGCCGACATGCTGGGCATGGCCATCTGCGAGATCGGCTCGCTGGCCGAACGGCGCATCGCCATGCTGACCGATCCGGTCCTGTCCGGCCTGCCGGCGTTTCTGACGCCGCAGCCGGGACTGAACTCCGGCTTCATGATCGCACAGGTGACGGCGGCCGCTCTTGTCTCGGAAAACAAGCAGATGGCCATGCCGGCAAGCGTGGACTCCATTCCGACGTCCGCCAATCAGGAAGATCATGTGTCGATGGCGGCCCATGGTGCACGGCGGTTGACGCAGATGGCGCAGAATGCCGCCAACATCATCGGCATCGAACTGCTGGCGGCGACACAGGGCCTGGAATTTCATGCGCCGCTGGCGTCGAGCCCGACGCTGGAGAAGGTCCACCGTCTGTTGCGTCGGCATGTGCCGAAGCTCGAGCACGACCGGAAAATGGCGCCGGATATCGAAACCGCCTGCGACTTGGTCATGTCCGGCGCCATCCTCGAGGCCACCGGCAGCGTGACATTGCCTGGCCTCGATATTGGGACGGCAACAGAATAATAAACACCGCAGCATAGGGTGCCCGCACCTTCATCGGCCGACAATGGTGCGCCAAGAACGGCGACAAGAGCGGCGACACGAGCAGCGACATGAGCAGCGAAACGCCCACTCAACTCCCCGATCCGGATTCCGCGCCGGCAGCGACGCATCAGACCGTGCCGGAACAGCCGGTCTCGCATCATGTGCCAAGCAATGTAGCGAGCGCCCTCGCGGTGATCATGATCCTGCTGGCCCTGATCGGTGCGGGCGCCACGCTGGCGAATGTCGGCTGGGCCGAACGCTACTGGTTGTTTCTGGTGCCGATCTACGGCGTCATCTGCACCTTTGCTGCGTGGTTCCATACGCGCAGGATAGACTGGACCGTCATCCGGCAGTTGCTGCACTGGAGCGCCGTTGCGCTCGTCATCGTCGTCGATTTCAAATACATCGAGCGCAGCGGCGAACTGACATCGGTCGCAACCGGATTAAGTTCGCTGCTTCTGCTCGCACTCGGTTGCCTGCTCGCCGGCATTCATCTGCAATGGATGTTCGCGCTCGTCGGCCTGCTGCTGCTGGCGACGGCGATCTTCATCAGCGTCGCGCAGGAATATATGGCGCTGGTGATCCTGGTCGGGCTGGCCCTGATTGCCGTCATTCTTGTCGCTCACCATTTTGCGAGAAAGTGGCGAATTGGACAAACCGGTTGAGACGGCGAAGCTGAATTTCAACGTGCCTTAATCAGCGCATGCGCGCGTAAGCCCGACGCGCCCCGGATGAGGCATAATGGCGATAGCCACCGGTATCAAAATGAATGTGACCGGATGCGTAGGTGATGACGGCGCCGTTGGCGTTGGCACGCAACCACGCCAGCGCAGCCGCACGCTGACCGGGCCGCGGCACGAAATCGACGGCACGCCCGAAGCCATGCTGCGATGGACGACCGTTACCTGCGATCCTCGCGCCCGGCCGGCATGTCGAGATCACCTTGACGGCTCCGAAGCGGGCTTCCAATCCGGAAAGAACACGTTGCGTATCGCCCGTGAGACAGCCGCGCGATGTCGTGTTGACGCCACGCGAACGCGCCGCGGGCCGATATGCGCTGTATCGATAGGCTCTGTATCGATATGCCCTGCCTGGTGTACGCCCTGATGATGTGCGGCTTGCCGATCTGTATGGCGCATAAGAAAAAGCGCCTTCGCCTCCACCTGACGCCCCGCCGTGAAGATCCGACGCGACTTGCGCATGTGCTGAAGACATTATCGAGAAGAGGACCGCAGACAGACCGAACGCAAATACACTGGTCAGTCGCATCAGAATTTCCCGCTGTTTATTGAAAATAAAATTCACACGTGATGACAACAAAGCCGATCAACGGGAAAAAATTATCCAGCATTTGATGAGATTTTTAAGGCAACACTGCCTTCGCAGCGTCACAAACCCGTGACGCTGCCACAATTCAATGTGCGGGATTCGATTTGCGAAACCGCAACATGCGAGATTTCAATTTCAACTTTGCAGGATTCAGTGCGCTTCCGCCGCGAGCACGGCTTCGGCACGAATCTCTTCGGTCAGCCGCGCTTTCAATTCGGAAAATTCCGGTGATGTCTTGATGGTGTAGTGACGCGGATAGGGCAGCGTCACTCGCACATCGGCCTTGATGCGTCCGGGTCTGGCGCTCATGACCAGCGTGCGCGATGCAAGGAAGATCGCCTCTTCGATATCATGCGTGACGAACAGCACCGTCTTTCGCTCGCGCTCCCAGATGCCGAGCAGCAATTCCTGCATCAGCGCGCGCGTCTGGTTGTCGAGCGCACC
>JAEYVN010000505.1 GCA_023431725.1 Pseudomonadota bacterium | reverse complement strand
ACTTAGGCGGCCTGTTCGGCCAGACGGCTCTTACGCGCCTGCGTCCTGCGTCACGGACGATTTGGACTTCCGGATTGTTTGCCGAAGCCTGCGTGCTGAGAGCATTCAAAAACGCCGGTCAGAAGGTCCGCTATTTTCTATGCGCTGCAGTCAGCTCCGCTGCAAGACCTCAATCGCCTCGTCGGCAAGGACCTGCTCCTCGTCGGTCGGAATGACCAAAACCGAAACCCTGCTCCCAGCCTCACTGATCGTCCCGGCATTGGCGTTGTTGGCCTCTGGATCGAGTGCCAGCCCTGTCCAGGCCAGCCGCTCGCAGACGGCAGCGCGGATCTGCGGCTGATGCTCGCCTATTCCCGCCGTGAAGACGATTGCGTCGAGCCCGCCGAGCGTCACCGCGAGACGCCCAATTTCACCGGCAATGCGGAAGGTGAATACATCGATCGCTTCGCGTGCTTCCGCCCTGTCGCTTTCGAGCAGCGCGCGGCTGTCGGCGCTGATGCCCGACATGCCGAGCAGGCCGGACTGGTGGTAGAGGATATCCTCGAGCTCCGACAGCGAGCAGCGCTTCGAGCCCAGAAGGTGTAGCAGGACGCCGGGATCGAGCGCGCCGCAGCGCGTGGCCATGGGTATGCCGTCCAGCGTCGAAAAGCTCATGCTGCTGTCGCAGCTGAGACCGCCGTCCATCGCACACAGGCTCGCGCCACTGCCGAGATGCGCGGTCACGACCTTGCCGCCCCCGAGCGCCGGAGCCCGGCGCGCCAGCTCACCGGCGATGAACTTGTAGGACAGCCCATGAAAGCCGTAGCGCTTGATGCCCGCGTCATGCAACGCGCGTGGAATTGCAAAGCGCCGTACCACATCCGGATAGGTGCGATGAAACGCCGTGTCGAATGACGCCGTCTGCACGATCTCCGGTCGCAGCTTCCGGATCGCCCGGATCAGGCGCAGGCTCTGCGGCTGATGCAGGGGCGCCAGAACGGTGAGAGCATCGATCTTGCGAATGACCTCGTCATCGATTGCAACCGGTCCATCAAACAGGTCACCGCCGTGCACCACGCGATGGCCGATGGCCGCCACGCCCGTTAGATCGACATGCGTCGAGATCAACGCGAAGGTCTCCGCGAGCACTTCGTCCAGTTCGTCGGACGACGCCGATTCGAGATTGAATTGCGACGTCTCCTGACCCGCGGTGACTTGCAAACTCAATGGGGTCTGACGGAAGTCAATTGCCGCGCTTGCCAGCCGGCGGGCCCCATTCGTCTCGATCGCGAACAGACCTATTTTGACGGTCGATGAGCCGGCATTGAAGGTGACGAGCAGATCGCCGCTCATGATGTGGCAAGCTCCTTTATCGACGCGCTGTCGCCGATCTGCAACTCGTCGATCGTCTCGTTCCTGAGCAAGTCATTCAGCACTCGACCATCTTGAATTATCGCTGCAAGACATAGGTGCCGGGCGCATCCACCACCGGCGCAAAGCCCTTGTCCGGCGCACCCATACCGGGCGGCGGCACGCGGGTCGTAGAGGAATACTCGCCGAGCCAGCCCTCCCACTCGATCCACCACGACCCGACCTTCTTCTCC
Organism: Pseudomonadota bacterium; assembly: GCA_023431725.1. Taxonomy (GTDB): domain Bacteria; phylum Pseudomonadota; class Alphaproteobacteria; order Rhizobiales; family Xanthobacteraceae; genus Pseudorhodoplanes. The sequence goes on along the minus strand of JAEYVN010000505.1, from coordinate 3,570 downwards.
GCCGTTTCCGCCCATTCATCCGGACCAATACAAGGATCGACCTCGCGCTTGTGGGCGACACGATAGCGCCGACGGGGATGGTCCGGTTCGCTCACGATGCCTGCATTGTGGCCGCCGCTGGCGAGCAGGAAGGTCAAGTCCGTGTCTGCCAGGTAATGGATCTTGTAGACCGACCTCCAGGGCGCGACGTGATCACGCTCGGTCCCCACCACAAACATCGGCACGCGGATGTTCTGGAGTGCCGCGGGATGGCCATCGACGATCAGCGCTCCGTTTGCGAGCGCATTCTCCAGATAGAAATGCCGCAGGTATTCCGAGTGCATCCGGTAGGGCATTCGCGTCGAATCGGCATTCCACGCCATGAGATCGATCATCGGCGTGCGCTCGCCCATCAGATAGTCGTGGACTAAGCGAGACCAGATCAAATCGTTGGAGCGCAACAGCGAAAACGCGCCAGCCATCTGGTCTGCGGACAGATAGCCGCGATTCCACATCATGCTGTCCAGATAATGCATCTGGCTGTAATCGATGAACAGCTCCAGTTCTCCCGGCTCGGCAAAGTCGGTTTGCGTCGCCAGCAACGTGATCGTCGCCAAACGATCATCCTTGGCGCGCGCCATCGTCGCCGCGGCGACAGACAGCAACGTGCCGCCGAGACAGTAACCGGTCGCGTGGACGTTGCGTCCTGCAACGATGTCGCCGATGGCGTCCAGAGCGGCCATCACGCCCTGCTCGCGGTAATCGTCCATCCCGAGATCGCGGTCTTCCTCGGTCGGATTGCGCCAGGAAATGCAGAAAACCGTATAGCCCTTTTCGACCAGGTAGCGGATCAGCGAATTGTGCGGCGACAGATCGAGTATGTAGTATTTCATGATCCAGGCAGGCACGATCAGCACCGGTTCCGCAATGACGGTTTTCGTTGCGGGGGAATACTGGATCAGCTCGATCAGATGATTGCGGTAGATGACCTTCCCCGGCGTAACCGCAACCTCTTTGCCGACAGCGAATTTTTCTGTTCCCACCGGCGCACGTTTGCCGACAACGCGGCTGACATCCTCCAGCCAGTTCTGGTAACCGCGGACGAAATTCGCCCCGCCAGTCTCGGCGGCCTTTTTTATCACGTCGGGATTGGTGAAAGGATTATTGGATGGCGAGAACACATCGAGGATCTGGCGAGTGATGAAGGACACCACCTCCTCATGATGCGGTGCCACGCCGGGCACCCTGTTGGTGACGTTGTGCCACCATTGCTGGGTGAGCAGGAATGCCTGCGCCCAGGCGCAATAAGGCATCGCCTTCCATCGCTCGGACGTGAAGCGATTGTCGCCCGGGAGCGGTTCGATACAGGGACAGCAATCTGAATTGTTACGCGCTTCCCCGAGGTAGCCGAAAAAGCGGGCTACCTTGCGTGCGGCCTTATCGGCGAGTTCCAGCCGCTTGCCCGGCGCGACCGCCAGATGGATTGACCAGTCGAAATAAGCGAGCGCCAGCGCCGCCGGCGAAATCCCGCCGGTCACCTGAGCGTTCAATGCCTCCCGCATCCGGTCGATGGAACGGTATACCTCGGCGCTCACCGGCTGCGACGGTTCTGACGGCGGCTTCGGTGCCGCGCCGGCGATCTCCCGTCGGGGCACCGACGGCATCGACGCATTGTTCTGAACAGGCACCAGTACGGTTTTCACCTTCATCAGCGGTCTCCGTTCCCCGCTCGTCGTCTCTCAATGTGCCACGCGAAGCCTGCTTCCTCGACAGTGGATGGATCACAATGTCGAGCAGCCACGCCTGACGCTATAATCTGCGAAGTTCCCCAAGTCGGCCTGTCCTCATATCGATCGGGGACCGGCGAGATTGTTGGAACGAGTTGGACCCGCAACCGGTCAACGAGTGTTGACTCAAATCAATCGGAGGGCGGGATAGATTCGTGCGCCAGGACAAATGCGAGCCTTCAATCATCAACGGAAGTTGAGCCGCATCGATGTCTGTTGGCGCACAAATTTTGCATGAAGTAGCAGCTGGGGTGCAGGTTCGACGTCTGCATTAGCCAGATCGCCAGCGCGTGCATTTGCAAGCTTGGCCGTGTCGCCACGCTGCGTGGCAATGAGGTTCGCCGATGCCGATGAAGAAAATGAAATTGTCGGAAAAATCGAAGCGCTGGATTGTCGGCATCCTCGCTGCGGTCGTCGCGGTGGGCGGCTACTACGTCTGGAAAGCGTTGAACTCGGACAGCCTTCCGGAGGGCATCGCGCGCGGAAACGGCCGGATCGAGGCCGTCGAAATCGACGTGGCCAGCAAGCGCGCCGGACGCGTGAAGGAGATACTGGTTAACGAGGGAGATTTTGTTAAGGCCGGACAGGTCCTCGCCATCATGGATACGGATCAGCTCATGGCGCAGAAGCGCCAAGCCGAAGCCCAACTGGAGCGCGCGAAGATCAGCGTCGAAACCGCCAAAAGCCTCGTGACTCAGCGTGAGGCGGAACTCCGATCGGCGGAGGCTGTGGTGGCTCAGCGCGAGGCGCAATTTGATAACGCGCAACGCAAGCTCGCGCGCTCCGAAGAACTGATCAAGTCCAAATCAACCTCGCAACAGGTGTTCGATGACGACCGGGCTGCGGCCGACGGCGCAAGGGCCAACCTGGAATCCGCCAGGGCGCAGGTCGCCGCTTCGGTCGCGGCGATCAGCGCGGCCAAGGCGGCCGTGGTCGACGCAGAGTCCGCTGTCGATGCCGCGCGCGCGAACATCGAAAGCATCAACGCCGATATCGTTGACAGCACCCTCACCTCGCCCCGCGACGGACGCGTCCAGTATCGCGTCGCCCAGCCGGGTGAAGTTCTGTCGGCCGGCGGGCGCGTGCTCAATTTGGTCGATCTCGGCGATGTGTTCATGACGTTCTTCCTGCCGACGGCACAGGCCGGAAAGATCGGCATCGGCTCCGATGCCCGGATCGTTCTGGATGCGGCTCCGCAATACGTCATTCCTGCGAAGGCGACCTTCGTCTCCGACGTTGCCCAGTTCACGCCAAAAACCGTCGAAACCGAAGAAGAACGGCAGAAGCTGATGTTCCGCGTGAAAGCGCACATTTCACCGGAATTGCTGCAGAAGTACCGGATGCATGTGAAAACCGGCCTGCCCGGCGTCGCCTATGTGAAGCTCGATCCCAAGGTCGAATGGCCGGCGGCGGTCAACAAGACGCCGTTACAATGACCATGCGCGCGAATGCAGACGTGTCGACCGGTCGTGAACCCGTCGTCCGACTCGATGCGGTCATGCATACTTATGGCAACACGCGTGCGCTGGATGACATCACGCTCGATCTGCCAACCGGCCGCATGGTCGGATTGATCGGCCCTGACGGCGTCGGCAAGTCGACACTGTTGTCGTTGATTGCCGGCGCACGCGTCGTTCAGCAGGGTCGTATCGAAGTGCTGGGCGGTGACATCGCCGACAACGCCCATCGACTGTCCACCTATCCGCGCATCGCCTACATGCCACAGGGGCTCGGCAAGAATCTCTATCCGACGCTCTCGGTGTTCGAGAACATCGACTTCTTCGGGCGTCTGTTCGGGCAGGAC
>JAEYVN010000494.1 GCA_023431725.1 Pseudomonadota bacterium | reverse complement strand
CTGGCTTCCTCACCGGGCATCATGCTCGAATCGCGACTATCGATTGAACACGCTGCGCGAGTTTATCTACGGTGAACGGCTTGGTGATGATTTCCATTCCCGGCTCAAGTCGTTCGTTCCCGACGGCTGCATTGTGCGTATAGCCCGTCATGAAAAGAACCTTCAGCGCAGGCCGTAGCTTGCGCGCGGCATCGGCGATCTGACGGCCATTCAGACCACCGGGCAAAACAACATCCGTCAGCAGGAGATCGATCGCCGCATTGGATTGCAGGTGCTTGAGGCCGGCGGCCCCATCGACGGCTTCGAGCGTTTTGAAGCCGATATCCTGCAAGGCTTCGACGACCAACGTTCGGACATTGGCTTCGTCCTCGACCACCAGAATTGTTTCCCGCCTGCCGTGCGTGACGATCAGCGGGTTTGGCTCCGGCAGAATCAGATCAAGCTGCTCTTCATAATTGCGCGGCAAGTAAATTCTTACCGAGGCGCCTTGTCCCTCTATGCTGTCGATCTTGGCAACTCCCCCGGATTGTTGCGCAAAGCCATAGACCATTGAAAGGCCGAGACCGGTGCCTTGCCCGATCGGCTTGGTCGTGAAGAACGGGTCAAATGCCCGCTCGGCCACGCCCGGCGGCATTCCGTGGCCGGAATCGGAAACGGCAATCGTCACGTATTCACCGCTCGCTGACAAACGGTTGCGCGCGGCGGGTGTCGCTTCGATGACGGCATTCCTTGTTTCGATCGTGAGCTGTCCGCCGTCCGGCATCGCGTCACGCGCATTGATGACCAGGTTAAGGATGGCGCTTTCGAGCTGGTTGGGATCGCATTTGGTGGGCCAGATCGACGGTGCTGCGACCAATTGCAGTTCGATGGTCTCACCGATCGATCTGCGGATCAATTCAGCCATGCCGCTGACCAGTTCATTGATATCGACAGACTTCGGATCGAGCGGCTGACGCCGCGAAAACGCCAGCAGGCGCTGGGTCAGGGACGCCGCGCGGTTGGCAGAGGCTGAAGCTGCCAAGGCGTATCGCTCGGCGTCGGCGGGCCGGTTCTGCTTCATTCGGCGTTTCATCATGTCGAGCGAGCCGATGATGCCGGTCAGGAGATTGTTGAAGTCGTGCGCAATACCGCCGGTCAATTGGCCGACGGCCTCCATCTTTTGCGCATGCCGCAGCGCATCCTCGGCGGTCGCCAGAGCCTCGGCATTTCTCTTCTGTTCGGTGATGTCGCGTCCATAGCCATACACGATGTCGCCTTCCATGGCTGTGTGCCATGAAATCCAGCGATAGCTTCCATCGAGAGTGCAATATCGATTTTCGAAGTCCGTGAGATCATTCTTCTCGAGCGCGAGATCAAACGCCTTCAGCGTGGACGGCACGTCTTCAGGCAGGATGTATTCGGTGTAGTGATGACCGACCACCTGTTCGACCGGATGCCCGAGGATACGCGTCCAGGCGGGACTGACAGAACGATAGATGCCGTCCGATCCGACCGCCACCATGAGATCGCGTGCGTGCGACCAGATCCGGTCGGCACGGCGCCGTTCCGATTGAAGAGCGCCGACATTGGCGAGCGCGCCGCTGATCTGACCGGCCACCAGTTGCCCGATGTCCGCGACCTTCGGATCGTCACGACGATGCGGATTGAGCCCAAGGACCAGCGCCCCGATCGGAGGCTGACCGACCGCACCGGGTATCGGGACAATCAGCGCCTCATGCGGCGGACGCATCCATGCACCGCAGGGATAGGCCATGCCTTCCGGCAAGGCGATCCGCCGCACGCCGTCGCTGATGGTGTCGCCGCAGAGCCAATCATGCCGCAGGAGATGGGCGGCGTCCGCGTTGCAGGCCCCCGCCTCGTCCGGGAGAAACAGCAATGCAAACGGAAAATCCCATCGGTTGGCATTGAGTGCAGAACAGGCGGCACTGCGAACAGTTGCCTGATCCGGCGCGCCGACCAGATGCATTCCCAGTTTGCGCAACATCTCGATACGTCGTTCGCTGATAACGCGCTCGGTCTCTTCGCTGACCACGCACAGCAGGCCCTGGACGTCGCCGCCGCTGCCGTACAGCGGGCTGTAGGAAAAGCTGTGATAGGTCTCCTCGGGATAGCCGTTGCGCTCCAGCAGCAGGAGCAGCGCATCATTCCATGTCGCCTCGCCGGCGCGGACACGCTCAACCTGATCGGCAACCTCGGGATAAACTTCGGCCCAGACTTCGCGAAAGGGCCTGCCCAGCATCGACGGATGCTTGCGGCCGAGGGTCGGGATGTAGGCGTCATTGTAGAAGAACAGCAGATCCGGTCCCCAGCCAAGCCACATCTCGAAGCGAGATGTGAGCAGCATTCGCAACGGGACCTTGAGTCCGTCCGGCCAATCGCCGGGATAGCCGAGCGGCGTTTCCTCCCACTTCCGCTCGCGCATCAGGCGCGCCATGTCGCTGCGGCCGGGAAAGATTTCGGTCAGGTCCGTTGCCGGGGCCGTGCAAGAATCCGTGGTACGCTCACCCATTCTTCCCCCGGAACATCAAATGCAGATCAAGTGCGAAGCTGCACAGAAGTTCCGGGCGACTCATGCCCAACAGGCTGTCCGGACGCTCTTAGGAGAATCGTGGTTATCCGGTGAAGAATCGCCAAATAGCCCCGTGGCTGACGTTCCCTGCGCCAGTTCTGCGTGACAAGCATTTCGCCAATCAGACCATGTCTCTGATCAGCCGCGTCGCTGTCCGGGACCCGGGCCAGTACCTCCGCTCAGCGGTTCGAACACGCCGAGAAACGGCCATAGCCGTCATCGACGTAGCACTGGTTACGAAGATATTCCGGGACGCGATATGGTCTGCCGTCGGGAGCGATCGATGGATCGGCCGCGCCGCCGCGATAATAGCGCGGCGCTTCGTTGTAGACGGGCGCGTTGTAGCGGGGCGGCGCATAGCGGCGCGCGCTATGGCGCTGGGCCGACATTTCATCGGCGGCCTTCGGTGCGGCCGACGCAGCGGTGGAAAGCGACAGGACCGCAACAACCGCGAGTGTTGCTGCAGCCAGAATTCTGCGCGACGGGTTCATAATGCGCATCCTCAATGGTGAGAGGCATGCCCCATGCCTCATCAGATAAACCTTCAACCCTTCGGA
>JAEYVN010000417.1 GCA_023431725.1 Pseudomonadota bacterium | reverse complement strand
GCTGACGTCTTCCGAAGGGATCAATGAAGACAAGCGGTTACGCGGGGTGAAACGCTATCTGCTCGCCAATCTGGAAGCGAATGATCTGACGATTGACGTGATCGCGAGTGCTCAAATTATGTCGCCTCGGACACTCAATCGGCTGTTCGCTGCGGACGGTACAACACCGATGCGATGGCTTTGGGACCAGCGTCTTCTTGCAAGCCACAGGGCACTGACACAGGGCGAGACGAGACAGGTGACGGATGCCGCATTTCGCTTCGGCTTCAGCGACGTGTCGCATTTCAGCCGTGCGTTCAAAGCCAAATTCGGGCGCTCACCGCATACCTTGGTGCGCTAGATCCGCTCTCCGATGTCGCAGATGCGGCGATGAGGCCGCCACTACATCCCCAAATAGGCCTGACGCACGCGATCATCCGCCAGCAATTCGTCGCCGGTGCCGCTGAGCGTGACACGACCGTTTTCGAGAACGTAAGCCTTGCTCGCGAGCTTGAGCGATACCGCCACGTTCTGTTCGACCAGCACGCAGGTCAGTCCCTCGCGATTGAGATCGCGAATGCTGGCGAGCATATCCTGCACCAGCGCCGGCGACAGACCGAGCGACGGTTCGTCGAACATCACCAGTTCCGGCTCGCCCATCAGGCAGCGGCCGATCGCCAGCATCTGCTGCTCGCCGCCGGACAGCGTTCCGGCCGCCTGCTCCGCGCGTTCGCGCAGACGCGGAAACATGTCCAGCACGCGCTCACGATTCTTCGCCTTGGTGGCGCGCGCACGCGGCAGCATCGCGCCCATATCGAGATTCTCCGACACCGACAGGTTCGGGAAGATCTGGCGCCCCTCAGCGACCTGCCCGATCCCGAGATTGCAGACCTTGTAGCTCGGCAGGCCGGCAATATCGTTGTCGCGGAAGCGGATGCTGCCGCGCGCCGGCTTCACCATGCCGCCGATGGTGCGGATCAGCGAGGTCTTGCCCGCGCCGTTTGCGCCAACGATCGCAACGATCGCGCCTTGCGGAATCTCGACGGATACATTGTCGAGGGCCTGCGCATCGCCGTAGAAAACATCGAGTCCGTCGACCTTCAGCATCAGTGGACGGCCTCCGCGCCGAGATAGCACGCCAGAACGTCCGGATTGCGCGTCACCACCTCCGGCGTCCCCTCGGCAATGACCTTGCCGTAATTGACCACGACTACATGCCGCGACAGCGCCATCACCGCACGCATCACATGCTCGATCAGAAGAATGGTCAGCCCGGTGTCATCATTGAGCTTGCGGAACACGCCGACCATGCGATCGGTCTCGGTCGGACGCAGGCCCGCCATCACCTCGTCCAGCAGCAGGATCTTCGGCTTGGTGGCGAGCGCACGCGCCACCTCGAGGCATTTGCGGTCCGGCAGCGTGATGCCGGTCGGCTTGGAATTCCGCTTGTCGTCGAGCCCGAGCAGCTTCAGCACCGTGTTGGCATAGTCGCGCGCTTCGTTGACATCATCGGTCCAGGTCAGCGCACCGACGGCAACATTTTCCTCGACGGTCAGATCGTTGAAGGGACGCACGATCTGGAAGGTGCGTCCGACACCGGCGCGGCAGATCTGGTCGGGTCGTTTGCCGACAAGCGGCTGGTCGTCGAGGAACACCTCGCCGGTATCAGGACGAAAGACGCCGGCAATCATGTTGAAGATCGTGGTCTTGCCGGCGCCGTTCGGGCCGATCAGCGCCTGGATCGAGCCCGGCACGACGTCGAAAGTGACATTCTCGACGGCCTTGAGGCCGCTGAAGCTTTTCGAAATGCCCCGGACCGAGAGCGATGCCGCCGAAGAACTCATGACTTGTCTCCCGGCTTGCGATCCAGTTTGAGCAAGCTGGCAATCCAGGGCCATACGCCTGACGGGCGATAGAGCACGATGATGGCCACGCACAGACCCCAGAAGAATTGCTTGATGCCGTCGATCTTGAGGCCTTCGGTCAGCCCGGTCAGCGTTTCGCCAAGCGGCGTCAGGATGAAGGCGCCGACGATCGGACCGAACAGCGTGCCGACACCGCCGACGATGGTGCCGAGGATCATCTCGATCGAGCGGTTGGTGCCGAAGGTCGCCTCGGGAAACAGGTTGTTGTAGTAAAAAGCATACCAGACACCGGCGATGCCGGTGAGGCCCGATGAAATCGCCACCGCGATCATCTTGTACTTGAACAGATGAATGCCGCTTGCTTCGGCGGCCTGCTGATCCTCTCGGATCGCCTGCCAGTAATAGCCGAGCTTGGAATTGAGCAGCCAGCGGCAGAGCAGAAGAGCGAACGCCGTCAACGTCAGGATGACGTAATAGAACATCACCGGAGAGCCGCGCAGATTGATGAGATCGACACTGGTGCGGTTCGCCACCGGCAGGAACAAGCCTTCCGTGCTGCCGAGCCAGCGCGTGTGATCGACCATGATGCCGGTGAATTCGGCAAAGGCGATGGTCAGCAGTGCGAAATACACGCCGCCGATCGCAAAGCGAAAGCTCAAATAGCCGATCAGACAACCCATCAGCACCGACAGCACGATGGCGGCGAACACACCGATCAAGGGCGGGACGCCGAAGTGAATGAACAAGGCCGCACTCGTATAAGCGCCGATGCCGACGAACAGCGCATGGCCGAGCGAGAGCAGCCCGGCAAAGCCCAACATCAAATTCCAGGCCTGACCAACATAGGCGAAATACAGAACGATGATGAGGACGCTGAGGATATAGTTGGAGACGAAGAACGGCGCGACAAGAAGCGCAGCCGCGAACACCGCCAGCAGGGCCAGCCCATGGGCGGGCACACCTTCCAGAAGACGCTTCATCGCTGCACTTTCCCAAGCAGGCCCTGTGGGCGGAACAACAGGACAAGGATCAGCAGCGCAAAGCTGAACGCGGTCTTCAGCGACGGCTGAAGCAGGATGCCGGCCATCGCTTCGGAAAAGCCGATCAGAATGCCGCCGAGCAACGCACCCGGCAGACTGCCCATGCCGCCGAGAATGACGACGATGAAGGCGAGCAAGGTATAGGGCGGTCCGAGATAGGGATGCACATCGACGATCAGCAGCATGATCGCGCCGGCGGCACCGATACAGGCGCAGCCGATGGCAAAGGTCAGCGCGAACAGGTGCCGCACATTCAGCCCGACCACCAGCGCGCCGGTGTAATTGTCGCCACAGGCGCGGATCGCCTTGCCGGTGTCGGTGTATTTAAAGAAGGCGAACATGGCGCCTGCAACAACCAGCGCCGCGATGCCGGCATAGACGCGCACCTTGTCGATGATCAGCGGGCCGATCGCAAACGAGTCATAGGCGTATGGGATGTTCACGCCCTGCGCGTCAGGACCAAACATCATCAGGCAGACGGCGATCAGCATCACCGCGACGGCCGCCATCAACAGGAACTGGAAATAATCATGCAGATGCGCGACGCGGCGCACCACCCAATCCTGAAGCAGATAACCAAAGCCGAACAGGACCATGGCCACGAACGGCAACGCGACCAATGGATCGATGCCCAGACGCCGGAACAGCACCAGCGTCAGGAACATGCCGAGCACCATGATCTCGCCATGCGCAAAATTGACGATGCGGATGACGCCGAAAATCACCGACAGGCCGAGCGCGCTCAAACCATAGATGAGACCCGTCAGCAGACCGCTGATGGCGACGTTGAAGTAGATTTCCGTTGGCAAGGTGCTGGCGTCCCGCGAGGAAGGCGCCCCGGCTGCAGACACAGCCGGGGCGTTATCGGATGAAGGAACGGCTAAGCTTCGCTTAGCTTAGCTTCGCTTCGTGTAAGGCGTCGCCGGCCATTCGACCTTGGCATCGGTTGCACCTTTCGGCGCGACCGTGACCAGCTTGCCGCCACGGTTCTGGATCGCGGCGTTGCGCAGCTTGTCGTTCTGGCCCTTCTCGTTGAACATGATGCCGGGGCCGGTCGAGACGTTGTCGGTGATGTTGGTCGCACGGATGGCGTCGGCCAGCGCCTTCGGATCGGTCGAACCGGCACGCTTGTAGGCATCGGCCGCGGTCAGCAGCGCTTCGAAGGTGTAGACCTGATTGGTGTTCAGGTTCACGTCCGGATGCGCCTTGGCCAAGGCGGCCATCAGGCCCTTGGTCAACTTCTTGGTCGGGTCGTACCACGGCACGAAGCTGATCGGACCATCCGCCAGCTTTCCGAGCGTGCGGATATACTGATCCTCGTACCAGCCCGGGCCCATGCTCAGGACGCCCATGCCATCCCAGCGCTGCTTGATCAGTTCGCGGGTCAAGAGGATCGCGTCATTCAGGCGGCTGACGACGAGCAGCGCGTCGGCGCGGGTGCCCTTGGCCTTGGCGACTTCAACCGACAGATCGCGTGCCTTCGGATCGTAGGAGATCGTCTCGACGATCTTGTACGGCATCGGGATCTTTTCGAGCACGGCCGCCATGCCCTTCTGCATCGACACGCCGAAGGTGTCGTTCACGTGCAGCAGTGCGACGGTCTTGGGCGTCTTTCCGGTCTGCTCGAAGATTTCCTTCTGGTTCTCGAACGCATCGCTGAGGATGCGGCCGGCGACCGGGAAGTTACGGAACACGAACTTGTAGCCCTGCTCGGTGATCGGCGGCGCCGCGGCGATATTGATGATGTAGGGAATGCCGCGCTGCTCGGCGACCTGCGCGATGGCCGTGGACTGACCGGAATCGAATGCACCGACCAGGAGCTGGGCGCCTTCGTTGATCATCTTCTCGGCCTGGGCGCGCGCGATCTGCACGTCCGACTCGGTGTCACCATTGATGATCTGAAGGGTCGGCATACCGATGTCCTTCAGAAGACCCGGCGTGACGTCGACACCGCGCTGGCAGTCCTGACCGATACCGGCCAGCACGCCCGAGCGTGGCAGCAGCACGCCAACCTTCAGGGCAGCGCCCTGCCCGCGGACGATATTGAACGGCGCGGTACCGGCCACGAGACCGGCGGCGCCGAGGCCGGCGGCGAATGTCCGGCGTGACAAGCCCGATTGATGGAATTTGCGGCTCATTACGAAATCCTCCCTTTCCGGTCCCTGGAAGGGACCCGTGTTGGGTCCCCTTTTCTTATTGTTGCGGCCAACTTGCAATGGGCTGGCCCACTCTGCGGCGTCATGGCTGCGCCAAAGCCGGCCTTTTTGCCTTTGCCCGCCTCGGCCGACGCCGCCCTTTCCGCTTGCCTATAATTGTTGTTTAATACAATCAATGTCGTCAACAACAATAATAGCGACCGGGCGCAAAGACTTAACAAAACGCCCGGCGGGGGGAGCAGACCATGACAGAAGGCACCATGTCAGGCTCATCCGATGCTGCATCGCAGTCGACACGCCGCGTTCGCCGCGAGATCGATCTCGATGTGCTGACGCAACATCTCGGCTACTTCCTGCGTCGTGCACAGGTCTGGGTTTTTCAGGACTTTATCAAGACATTGTCTGCCGTCGATCTGCGGCCCGCGCAATATTCCGTGCTGGTGGTGATCGGCGCCAATCCCGGCCTGTCGCAAGCCGAATTGGCGGACCGGCTGGCAATCGAACGCGCGCGTCTCGTCCATATGCTCGATCACCTGCAAAAGCGCGGACTGACCGAACGCCTGCCCTCGCCGACAGATCGGCGCACACACGCGCTGCAACTGACGCGCGAAGGACAGAAGGTACTGAAGCGGGCCAAGGCGCTGGCGAACAAGCACGAAGAGCGCCTTGCGCAAAAACTCGGACCGGACGCACGCGAGCAAGTATTGAACCTCCTCGGTGAAATGAGAGAGCGAAAGTAGCAGCAAAACTGCTCGTTCCCACGCAAGCGGGTACGAACGGAAATAGCTCGTGCTAGAATCTACGCCGCACTGTGCTCGGGCTTCAGTACGCCGCGACGGATCTGATCCTCCTCGATCGACTCGAACAGCGCGCGGAAATTGCCTTCGCCGAAGCCATCGTCGCCCTTGCGCTGGATGAATTCGAAGAAAATCGGTCCCAGCACCGTGCCCGAGAAGA
>JAEYVN010000358.1 GCA_023431725.1 Pseudomonadota bacterium | reverse complement strand
GTCGCGTCAAGTCTCCGGTGCAATCTTCGAGTCCGATGAATTGTGGCTCGGCCGCCAGCCGAACAACCGTTTCATCGGACAGACGGGAGACGCAACGCGATGGATTGTCCGAGAGGATCAGTGGAAGCCCCGTGGAGGCGGCGAGCGCCTGGAAATGCGCCAGGATGCCGTGTTGCGTGGGCTTGTTGTAGTAGGGTACGACCGAAATCACCGCGTCGGCACCGGCGCATTCTGCTGCCTTCGCAAGCGTTGTTGCGCTCTCCGTCGCATTGGAATTCGCGCCGGCAATGACGGGGACGCCTCGTGCCGTGGAGACGGCAATTCGCACGAGATCAGTATGTTCATGGGGTAGCAGCGACCAGTCCTCGCCCGTCGTGCTGGCGACGATCAGCGCGGTTGCGCCTTCCGACACTTGAAAGGCGCATAGCCGTTCGAACGCGTCGCGGTCGATAGTGCCGTCCTTGCCGAAGGGGGTGGGCAACGATGGCGCATATCCGGAGAGCTTGGAAACGTGTCGGCCGATCGGCATGGTCATGGCCTTCCAGTGAAATCGACGTCAGCCGCATTAGATCAGACGAAATTCTCGCAGCAGACGAAATCGTGTTCATCAGGGCGCAGCTTTGGTGTCGCGACCGGACTGGCGCCAGCGTCTGGTGAGAGGCGTGCCTGGACGAAGGCAGACAGAATTGCCAGTGCCAGGTCGTGATGAAAGCCCTCGGCTGTATCGTCGAATTCGATGGGTAGTTCGATGTGGCGGGAAAGCGAACAGAGCCATAAGCCGTCGTCCCGGACAATCCGGCGGATGGTCCACGTTGGCAATGCGATCGTGACGAGAGTGATCGCGGCGTCAATCCACGCACCGGCTTTGACTTGTGTGTCAAATGCAGTCTGCTGCCGCATGCTCTGAAAACGACGGCATGCCGGGCTGCTGATAATCTTGTTCATGACGCTTTCGTTGCAGCGATCCGTGTCGCGAAGCAAGGAGACCAACGTCATAAGTGAAATCGTGAGGTCATTGTCCTGCTTCATGATGAGCACCGTGTGATCGGTGAATTGGCTTTATTGAATACGAACTGCGGTATTTAAAATCGAGGTGGAATGTTTCGCTTTGACATAGACGTCGCATAGGAGATTCTCGTTTATGACGTCCGTATTGAGAATGGTAATCTGAATCAGTGTTATCGCAGGCCGCGCCACAGGTCGGCGGTCCGGCGTTCGCCTTGTGTGGCGCGCAAGCGCCCTGACGTTGGCTGTTCCTGAAGACCGGTGGCGCCAAGGAAGGCCTCCCGAAGGCGTGCGTTGTCGATACGGGATGCATGTTGTCTGAGGCGCGCCTTCGCCGCCTCGGATTGATCATGCCGGATAGCATCGCAAATTGTCTGGCTTGTGATAGAAAAATAGCCGAAGCCGGTACCGCCACTCGCGTCCAACGTCCTCGCCTGCCCCATAATGGCCGCGGCATCCGTCTCGCTGCGGGTGATGGAAAACGCCAGAATGAGCAGCAACCATTGTTGCAGCATCCGATGATGCCGGCGATCGGCGTCGCTGTCGTTGTCCATTCGCTTGCGAGGAGTTGGTTTAGTGGGCGAACAGAAAGCTTGCGTCGGCTTTCAGGATGGTGATGACGAGGCCTGTTGCAATGGCGATGGCGATCATGCCGATAATGATCGTCAGCCAGTCCGCCAGTTCGTCCTTTGTCGAGTATGACACTGCAATGCTCCACGTCGCTGGACTTAACTGCAGGCGGCTTTGCGCTGGATCGATCCGGAGTCGTTCTTGGTGGGTGCGCCGATATCCAGCTCCAAAACGTCAGGAACCAAGATGACGGCTTGCCGTTTGCCGCCATTTTCGAACATTGCGTAACGCACGGCCTCGGCGCGATCGACGAACAGGCCGCCGCAGGTGTGGTTCTTGTCCTGCACCACCCAATGACCGCGGCTGTTCTTGCCGATGTAGAATATCTGAGCAGGCGCTGGAGGTTGCGTCTGGCGAACGTGAGTATGATCCATGGAGAACTCCTATTGATGCGCGGCGACCCAATGAGCCGTCACAGCGATCAATGTCTTCTGAGCTCCATAGAGTTTCGAGAGGTCGCGGCGAGAAACGTTATAGTTGATACATAAATGGAATGGGCTCGCTCAGACTCTCGTGAGTTCAGAATCTTTATGAGATTCCTATAAAATAGACTTGGGGCTGGACTCGAAAAAATATGCCCCTGGGCCTTTATTCGCGACGGTTGCGCTTTCGTATCGAGCGCCGGATGCGTCTCGATCAAATCCTGGCGGAGTCTCCTATGTCAGACCTTTTCATGGTGACCATGGGCCTTTTCTTTTTCGCGCTGATGCTGGGCTACGCCTACGCATGCACGCGACTCTAAGGAGGCTGCAATGACCCTCGATTACTCGCTGGCCGGTCTCGTGACGGCAATTGTGCTGGTCTACCTCACTTACGCTTTGCTGCGGCCAGAGCGATTTTGACAAAGGCATGTGACCATGACTGTTATCGGCTGGATACAAATCCTGATTTTCTGTGCGATCATCATTGCGCTGGTGAAGCCGCTCGGCTGGTATATGACGCGCGTCTTTAACGCCGAGCGCACTTTTTTGTCTTTTATGCTGCGCCCCGTCGAGGTTGGCCTTTATAAGTTGGGCGGCGTCGACGAAAGGCGGGAACAGAGCTGGCTGAATTATGCGGTCGCGTTACTGGTGTTCCATATCGCCGGCTTCGCTCTGCTTTATGCGCTGCTCCGATTGCAGGCGTTTTTCCCGTTCAACCCGCAGGATATGTCGGCGGTGCCAGCCGATCTTTCCTTCAACACGTCAACAAGCTTCATTTCCAACACCAACTGGCAGAATTACGGCGGCGAGAGCACGCTGTCCTATTTTTCTCAGATGGTCGGTCTGACAGTCCAGAATTTCGTATCCGCGGCGACCGGCAT
>JAEYVN010000174.1 GCA_023431725.1 Pseudomonadota bacterium | reverse complement strand
AGATCGTCATCAGCTTCGCGCGCCTCGGGGCGATTGGCACCGCCAAGAATAACGAATGCGCCCGGCTTCACCGCCGCACCGGGGAAAACCGGCGTTTCGGAGGTCGTCACCGTGACGATGATGTCGGCCTGCGCCGTGGCTGCGGCTGCATCCTGCGTAGCTTCGACGGAGATGCCGGAAAATCCCGGCCACGACTTCACGCTATCGGCCAGTGCCGTTGCACGTTCCGGCCCGCGGCCAACAATGAGCACGCGCTTTATCGGGTGGACATGCTTTAGATAGCGGATCGCTGCCGGTGCAATCTTGCCGGCGCCGAAGACGACGAGTGTTTCTGCATTTGCGGGCGCGAGAAGTTGCGCGGCGGCTGCAAAGCCCGCAGCCGTGCGGTGGTTGTTGAAGCCGGTTGTTGCGATGAGGGCCTGTGGCGAACAGGCCTTCATGTCCCATAATGTCAACAGGCTGGCGGCCTTGCGATGACGTGAGGCCGCGTCAGGATAGACATGCGCGTTGTTCTTGCACGCGAACAGGCCGTCCAGCGTATGGCCGGCAAGGACCAGCACGGAGCCCTTGGGATCGTCGCGCCGCATGTCCAGACGGCCCGGCGCCAGCAGCTTGCCGGCCGAATATTGCCGAAAGCCTTCCAGCACCGCGGCGATGGCCGCGGCCGGATTGATCAGCCGTTCGACGTCCTGTTCCGACAAAAGCAGCATGGTTCGTCTTCGCAATTATCGCCGCCAGCGCAGCAGATATTTCTCGCCGGCCGACGTGACCCAGAAGACGCACAGCGCGACTGTCACGGAGGTCAGCACCGAGGCCCACAGCAATTCGGTCTCGCGCATCTCGCCGGCATCGAGAATGAGATTGCCAAGGCCCTTGGAGCCCGTGATCCATTCCGACAGCATCGCGCCGAGGATGGCGCTTGAGCCAGCGACGCGCAGGCCTGTGAAGAGATACGGCAGCGCGTAAGGAATGCGGACATAACGAAGTTGTTGCCAGCGCGATGCGCCATAGACGTAAAGCAGTTCGTTGGCATTGCGGTCGCCGCTGACGAGGCCGCGCATCAGATTGATCAGCAACGGAAAGAACGAAACGATCGTAACAACAGCGATGCTGGTGTTGATGCCACGTCCGAGGAACAGCATCATGATTGGCGCGACGGCAGCAACCGGCGTCGAGCGGAAAACGAGAACGACCGGCAATGATGCCTGCGCGACGCTGCGGCTCATTGAGAAGGCGATCGCAATGGTCGTCGCCATGAAGGTGCTGAAGGCCAGACCGAGAGCGGCAGCCGACAGCGTAAAGCCCATATGAACCGTAATGGTGTGCCAGTCGGTGATGAAGGATTTGAGGACCGCCATTGGCGGCGGCACGATATAGGGCGGAATGCCAAAACCGATGATGGCGATCTGCCAGGCGCCGGCAAGGCCGAGCACACTCAATGCGATTGCGGCGAGGCGACCGAAGAAACCTGAAAAGAAGTCCTGCCGCATGTCAGTCTGCCAATTCCACGTCGCGGTCCCAATAGATGACCAGACGTTCGATCAGAACCCATATGCCGTAACCACCCGCGGCAAGCAGGCATGTCAACAGCACCGACAGCCAGACCTTTGGCGTGTCGTAGGAGAACAACGCATAGAGCATCATCGCACCGATGCCACGATCGGCCCCGGCCCATTCAGCCGTGATGGCGCCCAGGACGGCAGATGGTGCAGCGATCTTGAAGCCTGCGAACAGATACGGAAGTGCGCTCGGGATCAGCAGATAGCGCAGCGTCTGCCAGCGTGATGCGGAAAGGACGTGCATCAACTCGCGTTGCCGTGCGTCGGCTGCCTGCAATCCCTGCATCGTGCCGACCAGCATCGGAAACTGGCTTGCCAGAGCTGCAATTGCGATCTGCACTTGCGGCCCTGTACCAAGCCAGAGCGCCAGCAGCGGTGCCGTGGCAATGATGGGAATGGAATGCAGAATCAGGCCGAAATTGTAGACGCTGCTGTAGAGCGTTCGTACCAGCACGGCGATCGTTGCCGCCGTGACAGCGATCAGCGCCGCGATGCCATAGCCCATCGCAGCCTTCCATGCCGTCGGACCGAGATTGCCGAAGACCAGCCGCGGGTTGTTGTACATCTCCATAACGACCTGAGACGGTGCCGGTACGAAGACCGGCAACAGTCCCGCACGTTGCGCGAGCTCGGCAGCGCCAAGGAGAATGCCGGCGGAGGCCAGCGGCAACAGCAAGGCGGGGTATGGGACGCGATAAAGAAAAGCTCCGGCCATCAATAGGCCTCGACCGGCTCTGATGTGCGCTCTGCGCTCGCCGTATCATGGCCGAACAGACCGTCGCGGACCTTGTTGACGCAATCGAAGAAGACCGGCGTGCGCATCATGTCGAGATAGCGCGGGCGGGGCAGGGGGATGTCGACGATCGACGTGATGCGGCCCGGCCGTGCGCTCATGACAAACACCTGGTCCGACATGAAAACAGCTTCGGCGATCGAATGCGTCACGAGGAGAGCGGTCGTGCCAGATTCGGCCCAGATGCGCAGGAGTTCGAGATTCATGCGCTGCCGGGTGATCTCGTCGAGTGCGCCGAACGGCTCGTCGAGCAGCAGCACGTCCGGCTTCAACACGAGTGCGCGGGCAATCGCCGCGCGCTGCTGCATGCCGCCGGACAATTCATGCGGCAACGAATTTTCGAATCCCTTCAAGCCGACAAGCTCGATCAAATCCTGCGACGACATGCCGGAACGGCGCGAGCTCTTGCGACCGACGACATCGAGCGGCAATTCGACAT
>JAEYVN010000080.1 GCA_023431725.1 Pseudomonadota bacterium | reverse complement strand
CGTGACGCGCGCCCCGTCAGCGCCGCCATCGAACAACAGCTGACCGCCGTCCGTGCTCGGCGTGAAGACGCCGCCGCTGCTCGCCTCCTGAAAATCCAGCGTACCCGAATGCGACGCTACGGGCTTATCGTCGCGGATGTCGATCTTGAACGTGCCCTGATCGTAGCCGGTGCTGTCGCCATCGCCGTCGGTGACGGTGAAGTCGAACACCAGGCGCAGTTCATCCGCCGCGCCGCTCTCGTTGAGATCCGGATGATCGATCGGACCCTGCAGGGTGAAGCTATAGGCGCCGTCCGGCTGCACCGTCAGGGTGAAGATCGGCTTTGCCCCTGCAGTGCCGACCATGGTGATCACACCATTGACGTCGGTCGTGGTGACAATCGTAACCGGCACGCCGTCCGACTTCAGCGCCGGGAAGCCGCCCGGCGCATCCATGTCGATCGTGGTGCGCAGCACCACCGCCGTGACGCGCGCCCCGTCAGCGCCGCCATTGAACAACAGCTGACCGCCGTCCGTGCTCGGCGTGAAGACGCCGCCGCTGCTCGCCTCCTGAAAAGCCAGCGTCCCCGAATAGGACGCCACCGGTATGTCGTCATCGACGCCGACAAGGAAGGTTCCGGTTGCGCGATCACCGTCCGAATCCGTCGCCAAATAGGTGAAGGTCAGCGTGATATCGTTCTCGGATGCGCCAGGCGCATGGTCGAGGTTATCATGCAGGACGAAATGGAATTTGCCGGAATCGTCGTCCGACAGGCTCACTTCGAAAACAACGCGACTTCCCTCACCTGTACCGGCCGTACCGGTCAGCCTCGTGCCATCGGCGCTCAGCGTGACGGTGATCGGGTCGCCATGCGAGCTGAGTGTGCCGCCGCTGATGCCAACATTGGTATTGGCAAACACAACACTGCGACCGCTGGCATCCTGCGTGAAATGGCTATCGGCGCCGACCGTATCGACACCGCCATTGTGATTGTCCGCCCCCCAGCTGATGCCGAGAGCACCCGTTACAAAGGCATTATTTGTGGCCGCATCGCCGAGCGCATTGTCGCCAATGCCAGTCGACCAGGCCGTCGCAAGACCGTCTTCGTCGACCACAAAGACCGGCACCACCGCCACGTTGGCGATGTAGGTGCCGTGATAACCCTCGTGCTGCAGCCCTTGGCCGTTCCAGTTCCCCGGGATCGGCGCATCGCCGGTGCCAATTTCGCGGAACGTCAACTGATCGAGCGAAGGATTGCCCGCACCGGTGACGATGAAATTGTACGACGTCAGCGCACCCGGGCCGGTCGGCTGGATCGTGCCGATCACCTGCCCGTTCCACACCACTTCAAGCTTCGCAGTCGTCGGGAAAGGTGCACCAGCCTCGAACTGGATGGCGTAGGTCTGACCGGCCTGCATGCCGGTGACATTCTGCGAGATCGTCAGATTGCCGGGCGAGCCGGCCATGTCGATCATGCGCGCGCCGTTCGACGTCGTCATGTTCAGGAAGCCGTCCGGCACCCGCTCGAAATTCGATCCGCCGCTGAGCGTCCAGCCATTGGCGGACGTCGCCGCTGCTCCCCACCACGCTTCCGGCGACCAGGTCCCGTCCACGAAGGCGCCATTGGTAATCAGATTGGCCGCGGCTCCCGGCGTGAAGGGAATGTCGTCGCGAATGGTGATGCTGAAACCCGCATCGCCCATGTTGGCGTGATCGCCATCGCCGTCATAGGCATCGATGAAGCCACCCAGCGACACCGAAATGGTGTCTTCGAACGCGCTGTTGTTCGGAGCGTCCGGATTGAGCGTGACCGGATGATCGATCTTGTCCAGCAGCTCGAAGCTCCACGATCCGTTGTCATTGATCGTCAGCTTGAAGATTTCGCGTCCGTCCGACGAACTCGCCGTGAGCTGGTTGCCGCTGATGGCGATGTCGTCGATCAGATAATCGGCCGAGGTCAGATTCTGGCTGATCAGATATTGCTCGGCCGCTTCGACGTTGATGAACTTGAAGGGAGTCGTGCCGGGGCCATCGGCACCGAAATTGACCAGGCTGTGGAGCGAACTGGCCGCTCCAGTGAAGAGCACCGAGCCGGTGCCCGTGGTTTCGCCAGCGCGCGGGCCATCTTCGTTGCCGTCGGCGGCGGCGTTATCGAGCGCGTCTTCGTCCACCTCAGCCGAGATGGAGCCCTCTCCGATCATGCGAGGACCGTCGTCTTCAAACCGGATCAGATCGGAAATATCGACGGACCTGGAGATGGCGTCGTTGTCGCCATCACGCGCCGTCACGGTCACGGAGAGAATATTGTCAGCCAGATAGACGCCTTCGTCATGGCTGTTCACATTCGGATGATCGAGCGACACGAACAGGCCGACCGACAGAACGCCGTCGCCGTCGACGTTCAGCGCGAAGGCCGCTTTTTGCGTGCCGTTGTCGTCGAAACGACCGACAACGAAATTGCCTTCCTTGAAAAGGAAGATGGCCTGACCTTCGGTTGTGCGAAGGCCGGAATCCACGCCCGGACTGACGAGATTCAGCGAGAATACGAGTGCATTTGCCTGATGGGCGCCGTCTGCGCCGAAGCTGACGTCGACATCGACGACCGAATTGAGACCCTTGGCAAATTCCGGCGCTGGCATATGGCTATCGGCGCCCTTGCTCAGCACGGTGCTGTAGAGCGTTGCGAGAGCCGGATCGTCGTTGTCATTGGAGTTGGCATCAACGCCGGCACTTTCGTCGACGATGAGATCGACGAAACGGACATTGGCGAGATAGGTGCCGTGATTGTCGTCCGGACCGGTCTCACGGAACTCAAGCAGATTGTTGGCTCCGCCGGTCAGCGTAACGACGTAAGTCTCCATCGCGCCGACCGTCGGATCGATGTCGAGAATCTTGACGCCACCAAACCATACTTCGAGATGCGCCGTGCCCGCGACCGGCGAACCGGCTTCGAACGAGAGCTGATAGGTCTCACCGGGAATCAGATTCAGAGTCTGGGACAGCGTCAGGCTGTTAGCCGTCGCGTCCATGTCGACCATGTATCCGTTGGTCGACGAGTGCATGCCGAGATAGCCGTCGCCAACGCGCTCGAGCTGAACGGCGCCCGAGCCACCGTCCGTCGAACCGAACTGCCAGGCGCCAGACGGAGACGCGGAATCGACGCCGCTGCCCTGTCCCCATGCATTGCCGTTCAGGACGAATTCGCCGAAATCGAAACCATTCGCGACCGTCGGATTGGTGACGGACATCGTCGGCGTGTCGTCGATCACGTCAACGACGAAATAACCGGTGCCATCGAGCGCCAACTCGCTGCCATTGCCGTCAACCGCGAGGATGAGGCTGCTCAGGTCGATGCCGAGCAATTCCTCAAGCGCGCCCTGCGGAAGGGAGCCGTCGTCATTGGTTGCAAGCGGATGATCGAGCTTGCCGTAAAGCGTGAAGGTCCAGTCGCCGTTCGCGAAGATCGTCAACGTGAAGACGCGCTCACCTTCGCCTTCGCCGCCGATCAAGCCGTCAATGCTGGTCTGACCCGAACCTTCGGTATAATTGCCATAGACGACCGGCATGCCGCCGGAGGTGATGGCGTTGCCTCCCTCGGTTTGCGCGGCTTCACCGGTCTGATCGAAAACGACAAACGACAGGGGGGGCGTGCCGCCGCTGATCAACGCGGTCAGCGCCGATGCGCCCGATCCGTTGAATTCGCGGGTCGTGTTGTCCAGGTTGTCCGGCGTGTCGCGGTCATGACCGTCCTGGTTGGCTCCCGATGACCCAGGCTCGCTGCCGTCATGCGGATCCTCGTTGCCGCCGCCATCACGGATGATGATGCGGGCGGCCATGTCGCCGCCCCGGCCCGGAACGGCATGTTCCTCTTCAACGACAGCCCGCAAGCGCCCGCCGGTGAACGACGGCACAAGATCAGGCTGGGGCTGACCATCGTCAGCCTGCGTATCCACCAGCGGCCTGGTATCCACCAAGCTGTTCCAGGTGCCCAACTCCTCCTGCCCCAAAAGATCCAGCGGATTAGCTGATGCCAGCGGATCAATGTTCGGTCCGCCAAAGGCGCTGCCCGTGTTCTGGGGCGAAGCGCTCTGCTCGCCGGCCGCCGGCAGCACCGACTGGTCGTCGGTAATGGGGAAAATCGACGCCAGTTCCTCGGCCGAGACGATGCGGTCCGATTGCAGCTCGATGCCGCTGACCTTCAGCGGACGACCGCTCGAATCAAAGAACGGGTCGATAATGACGGTCGATTTGTTTTCGAAGAGGATCGTGAGCCGTTCGCCGACCCGGACCAGGGTGATCTTTTCATTCGCGATGGCGGTCAGATCGAGCTTGACCGACCCGTCCATCTGGATGGTGATCGCCTGTCCCTCTGAGGGCTTGGTGACTTTTACAATTCGTGGAGCGGCGGCCGTATTGGGAGTTGAAACGACTTGGGCAACCGAAAAAGGCGCGTTCATAAAAAAGGCACTCCCCGCGAACGGAAAAAATTGTCAAAAAATGAATATCTTCCTATGGCCTTGCAAATTAAGGTATTATTAAGCTAAAATGCGGTCAACGGTTGTACGTCTCACAACCGGTGAATTTCCGCGTAAAGGTTATCGGCGATGCGTCCGGGACACGGATTTTGAGCGGACGCTGAACAAAATTTCAGACGTGGCTTTTTTTGGGGGATGAATTAACGATGCCGAGATGGATGGGACGCGGGATCGCCGCGCTTAGCCTGGGAGCGCTGGCTGCTACGGCGTCGATATCTTCTTCACTTGCAGGCGGTTACATCCCGGCCGGCGGGCTCGGCGCGCCGGTCGCCTTGGCCTGTGACAATGGCAGGACATATCCATTGCGCGCCCGTGCGATCAGCGACATCGGCGAGATCGTCACCGGGTATTTATACGTGTCGCGGCAGGGCGTTCACGTTCGCTTGATTCCGATGGGCGATGGCTATCGCTATGCCGGCCGCGGTATCTGGTTCGACGGAAAGCGTGACATCGCCATTCTCTATTTCGGAGAGAATCACGCAACCAATTGCACCATCGTTCGCGA
>JAEYVN010000581.1 GCA_023431725.1 Pseudomonadota bacterium | reverse complement strand
TAGCCTTTGCGCCGATCGTTCAGCATGCGCTGTGACAGGCCCTGGCCGCGCCAGTCGAAGGTCGCCACCGCAAAGCCCCGCGCGCGCAGATCGCGCACAATCTCGAAATATTTCTCGATGAACTCCGCACGTCCCTGGAAGAGGCAAACAGTCCCCTTGCGGCCCGGCGGCGGCGCAAAGCGCGCAAAGCGCAACTCCACCTGATCGGGCGTTTTGATGCCTCCGACGACGACGTCGGCAGGCGCGGGATTGGCGGGGATCGAAACGAGCTTCATGCAAACACGACAACGGCGGATGCGGCATGCGAAAGACCGCTTTGACTCGTCATCCGGCCACCGGGAATCGGCACCGGAAGATTGTTCGGCGTATCAATACGTTAGCGCACAGGCGGACGCAAAACAGCCCTGCGCCGCCCGGCGCGAAGGATCGCCACAGGCTCGCAGTCCGGCTAAATTTTTCGTAAGCCATTGAAATCAAACCGGATACCCCACCTTGACGGCAGCAAGAGGCTTCCTAGATCAATGGTTGCGCCGGCCATTAGGCGGCGCGTAACCCACAGGTTCTGCCCATACGGGAGAGCCTATTTCGATGTCGCTTTATAGGAGGACATACGATGCGCCACTTTGATCTCACTCCCTTTTACCGCTCCACCGTTGGCTTCGACCGTCTCTTCAACCTGCTCGACCAAGCCGGTTCGGAGAGCGCACCTGGCTATCCGCCCTACAATATCGAGCGGACCGGCGAAAACGCCTATCGCGTCAGCGTCGCGGTCGCGGGCTTCGGCGAGAGCGATCTCAATATTGAGCTGAAGGAAAACACCCTCACCATCAAGGGCGAGAAGCAGAGCAAGGCCGAGGAAAAAGCCGGCGAGGTCCTGTACCAGGGTATCGCCGCACGCGCTTTCGAGCGCGTATTCCAGCTTGCCGACTTCGTCCAGGTGAAGGGTGCCAAGCTTGAAAATGGTCTCCTTCATGTGGATCTCATCCGCGAGATTCCCGAGACCAAGAAGCCGCGCCAGATCCCGATCAACGGCAACACGATCGAGGCTCAAATCGATACCAAGGCCGCGGCCTGATTACAGCTATCCTTCTGAAAAGGGAGCGCCCCGGGAAATCCCGGGGCGCTTTTTATTTCGCCATAAGCGACAATTTGAACCGCCCTGCGAGTACGCCCGCGAAGATACTCGACGCACTTCAGGTCAGAATCTAATCGCTTCGCCCGGCTTTTCGCCGGCTTTCTCCGGGTTCGTCGGTTTGCTCATATCGATGACACGAACCTCCGGCTTGGCAGCATCGGACTTGGCAGCCTCGGACTTGGCAGCCTCGGACTTGGCAGCATTGGCTTCGCCCGAAGAGTTCATCTCCGCAGGTTTGCCGGTGGTCGTCCCCGTGTTGCCGGTTGCCTTTGGCTCGCCAGGCTTCGCATTTGCGACCATTGGGCGCGGACGCGGTATCGGAGCAGCATCCTTGCCTACGGCGCTTTTGCCGGCAGCAGTTTTGCTATTCGCCGGCGCTATGACCGTGAGCCGGCGCGGCACGCTGCCCGTCGTTACCTCGCGCTGCGCCGAAGGAATGCCCGGCGGCGTCAAAGTCCCTTGCTGACGTTCATCGTCGAAATAGTCGTCTTGGTCATAAGCCGGAGCCTGCCCGGGCACGGCTGCGGGCGGGACAGGCGGCACGCCGTAGCGCTGCTCGTATCGCGGATCATAGGCACCACCGCGCGGATACTCTGGCGGCGGAGGCGGCGCGTAACGAGGCTCATAGCCATATTCGCGCATCCGTGGACGAACAGCGATCACCTGTCCATCATGTGCATCGAGCACGACCCGGACCTCACGTCCGTTGCGATCGATCGCATTGATCACGTATCGACCATTGCGCCATATCGGACGATCGAGCGGCCGCATCCCCATCGAGGCAACGATGGTAGACACTTCATAAGGTGGTAGAAGATCGGCAGCGATGTGCTGAGCGTGCGCGGGTACAACCCCCAGGAGAGTGGCCGCGAGCACAGCAAACATGAATGGTTGTTTCACTTCGCCCCTCCCAACGAGGCATACTCACACCGATGTCGGATAACATCGCGATGTTGTTTGATGCTGATGGGGGATTGGGGCGCGGCTACGGCGGAAATTCAGCGGCTTTGCACCACCGGGATGATATTTCCTTTTGACGCCACGACCACGCTGCAACTTGCCGTTCGTTATGCAAATCGTGCCAAGTGTGCGACGGTAAAAAGATTGCCGCTAAGCAACCACGCCACTCGGACGCTCCGCCCTGCTGTACCACACTGGCAAAATCAAAGCAGGAAGACGATCAGCCGCGCTGAACGAGATCCACGAAGTTTTCGATCTCCGAATCCTGCGTCGCAAACGACGTGACAAGTCTGACCAGCATCTCGTTCTGCCCGATCGTGACATCATCACCGGCGATAGCACTGTTGCGCACGTAGTACGCTGCGCCTGCAGCTTTCAGTTTGGCATCCAATACCTTCGGCAACCGCGCGAACACGATATTGGCCTCGACCGGCCAGACAATTCCG
>JAEYVN010000553.1 GCA_023431725.1 Pseudomonadota bacterium | reverse complement strand
AGATCGTCGCGAAACCAGACGATCGTCGGCGCATCGGACATCGCTATTTTCCGAATTTTCCGGGAATGACAAGCTGCGTCTGTGTGACAATGGCTGCAAGCTTGCCGTCGCCACGGGTGATTCTGGTCTGCCACACCATGGTCGTGCGTCCACGATGCAGCGGGGTGCATTCGGCGCGTGCGATGTCGCCGACATTGATCGCGGCGAAGAAATTCGTCTTGCTTTCGATGGTGGCCGTCGTGGTGTTCTCCGGCAGATTGATGATCGTCGCCGCACCGCCGAGATCGTCAGCGAATGCCATGACCGCACCACCATGCATGTTGCCGTTGCGATTGCCGAGTTCCGGCCGCACATGCAATTCGGCTTCGATGCGTTCGGGCGAATATTCGATGATCTTGATGCCAAGAGTGCTGGCGAAGGGCGGCGGCTGGTCCTGGCGCATGGGCTTCCGTGATGTGATGGTGGGAACCATCGCTTGCCACAATCGCGCCGGGCAGAAAAGCGCTTCAGCCTTTTACGCAGAGCGACGCCAACCGGTTCACGTCTGAGCGGGAAAATGTCGCTCCAGCCAATCGAAGGCGAAGACAAGGTCTTGCTGCGTCAGGGCGTGGGCCGCCGGAACCATCTCAAGCGTCACGTCGGCGCCGGCTTCGCCCACCAAGGCGGCGAAATACGAGGGCTGGTCGAAGGGCACGAGCGGATCGTCCTTGCCGGACAGCAGCAGGACTGGAAAGCCGGTCAGATCGGGCAGGGGACGTGGATCGAACGGCAGAGCAGCCCGCATCAAGAGTGCGCCTGCCAGGGCGTCCGGATCGCGCAGCATCAATGACCAGCCGATATTGGCGCCGTTGGAAAAGCCGAGGACGACCGGCGGCGGGAGATGATAAACGGCGCGGGCTTCAGCGATGAAGTCTGCAAGTTCATCGGTGCGTGCTTCGAAATCGGGGATGTCCCAGACGCCTTCCTCGATGCGACGAAAGAAGCGCGCCATGCCGTCTTCCGACACTTTCCCGCGCGGCGACAACAGTGCCGCACCCGGAGCCAGCATCTCACCCAGCGGGATCAGATCGTTTTCGTCGGCGCCGGTCCCGTGCAGCAACAAAAGGGGTGGCCGCGACCGGTCTGCCGCGGGGACATATCGGTGAACGAATCCAAGGTCGGATGCCTGTGCCACACGGGCATCATACCCGCTGACCTGAAGCCGGTCCGCAAGAACCGGACCGGGACGCCGAAAAATCAACGTCCCGGAAGGTGAACGGCATTACTTCGGCTGCGGGACGATCCGGAGGTAAGGCTTCGGTGCCTTCCAGCCTTGCGGATACGTCTTCTTGGCGTCCTCGTCGGAGACCGAGCCGGCGATGATCACGTCCTCGCCCTGCTTCCACTGGGCCGGCGTTGCCACCTTGTGCTTGGCCGTCAATTGGAGCGAGTCGATCACACGCAGGACTTCGTCGAAGTTGCGGCCGGTGGTCATCGGATAGACCAGCACCAGCTTGATCTTCTTGTCCGGGCCGATGACGAAGACATTGCGGACGGTCTGGTTGTCGGCCGCTGTCCGCTGCGAGGGATCACCCGACGCCGCGGCCGGCAACATGCCATACGCCTTCGCAACCTTCAGATCGGGGTCGCCGATCATCGGGTAATTGGGTTCGAAGCCCTGCGTCTCGCCGATGTCCTTCACCCAATCCGAATGCCGGTCGACCGGATCGACGGACAGGCCAATGATCTTGACGTTGCGTTTATCGAATTCAGGCTTGATGCGGGCCATATAGCCAAGCTCGGTCGTGCAGACCGGCGTGAAATCCTTTGGATGCGAAAACAACACGCCCCAAGAATCGCCGAGCCAATCATGGAAGCGGATTTTGCCTTGCGTGGTGTCGGCCTCAAAGTCGGGCGCTGTATCGTTGATCTGAAGCGTCATGATAATCCTCCTGAAAGCTCTTTCGGCGGCCCCCTCTGAAAAGAGTGCGACGGATCAAACGATCGACAAGAAAGAGCCAGCGCCGGGCGGCGCCCGCCAAGGTATATAAATGGGAACGGGAACAAATATAAGGCGATGCTGTTCCCGATTTGGCATTGATGCGGGATGACTTTTTCTTAAGTTGCAGGCATTGCCGATACAAATCTTCCAAACCGCTCCGCCTGCATCGAGCCCCAGATGGATATTGCAAAACTCCTGTCTCACTTCGCGGTTGCGCTGGGCATTGGCATCCTGATCGGCGTAGAGCGGGGCTGGCGCACGCGGGAAGATGCTGCCGGCAGCCGCACGGCTGGCGTTCGAACCTTCACCATCATCGGTCTTCTGGGCGGCACGATAGGGGTGATAGCGGAAACAGCCGGCACGCCCCTAACCATTCCAGGCGGCATCATTCTGGGTCTCGGCTTTGTGGCTTTCGCCGGGACCTTCACAATGATGTGCCGCGACGAGAATCTCGCCGACAAGAATTACTCGGCGACGACGGCCGTTGCCGGCATGCTGACCTTCGCGTTGGCCGCCTATGCGACGGTAGGCGATATGCGCGCCGCCGCTGCCGCTACCGTCGCCACAGTCTGCATCCTTGCCCTGCGCACGCTACTGCATGACTGGCTGACACGGATCAACGAGAACGAGATCCGCAGCGCATTGATCCTGCTGGCGATGACCTTCATCGCACTGCCGATCGTACCGAACGAAAATGTCGGGCCGTTCGGGGGTATCAATCCGCGCGAGATCTGGCTGATCGCCATCGTCCTCGCAGGTGTATCCTTCGCCGGCTATGTCGCGGTAAAAATGCTGGGTGCGAAGCACGGCACATTGCTGGCTGCGGCTGCGGGCGGACTCGTTTCGTCGACGGCGGTCACGGCATCAAACGCAAAGCGCGCGGCCGCAGGAGAGGGAACGCCACGTTTGCTGGCTGCTGGTGTGTCGCTTGCGACGGCGGTGTCGTTTGCCCGCGTTGTTGCCATTGTCGCTGTCCTCAAGCCAGAGCTTCTTCGATTGGTCGCACCGGCATTGTCGGTGGCGATATTGGTCGCGGTCGCCTATGCCCTGATCTCGGCCTATTGGCGAAAGGAGGAGAGCAGCGACGAGCAGACGGTGGAGTTTCGCAATCCGTTCAGCTTCTGGTCGGTGATCGGCTTTGCGGTCCTCCTGACCGTTATCGTTCTCATGGGCCGTGTGCTGGGTGAGAGCCTTGGTGCGGCCGGTGCGATCGTCGGCGCACTTGCACTCGGTCTCGCCGACGTGGACGCCGTGACCGTGTCGATGGCGCGTCTGACGCCTCAGCCGTTGTCGCTGCAAAGTGCGGCCCTGGCGATCCTCGCCGCCGTTGTGAGCAACAATCTTAGCAAGATCGTCATCGGTGCCGCGGTAGGCCGTGGCACTTTCGCAGTCGAGATTGCCGCCATGGCGGTTCTCTGCTTCATCGCCGGCGGGGCGGCCTTCTGGGCGGCGGCTCTGGTGATGCCTGCGTAATCCGAATTGACATTTTTATTGCATCGCCGAAAAGTCGGGCGAGAGGGGTTACCGCCGTATGTTCAAGCGAATTCTGATCGCCAATCGCGGCGAAATCGCCTGCCGGATCATCAAGACGGCCCGCCGTATGGGGATCGAGACGGTTGCCGTCTATTCCGATGCAGACCGCGACGCGCTGCATGTTGAGATGGCGGATGAAGCCGTTCACATCGGACCTCCGCCAGCAGCCGAAAGTTACCTCCTGATCGACAGGATCGTCGACGCCTGCAAAGCGACGGGGGCCGAGGCGGTGCATCCCGGTTATGGCTTTCTGTCCGAACGTGAAGCATTTCCGAAAGCACTTGAAGCGGCCGGTATCGTTTTCATCGGGCCGAATGCCAGGGCGATCGCCGCCATGGGTGACAAGATCGAGTCCAAGAAAGCGGCGGCCGCCGCCAAGGTCTCGAC
>JAEYVN010000495.1 GCA_023431725.1 Pseudomonadota bacterium | reverse complement strand
GGCTTCACACCGGCCGGAACCGCCAAGCCTGCGTCCAAGCCTGCACCAAAGGAGGCCGCGGCGGCACCCGCGCCGAAGAAGAAGGAGACGAAATCGGTCGCCTTCCCCGAACCGATAGGGTCGCCCAGTACAGCGGCATCAAAGCCGAAACCTAAAAAGACCAGCGACACCCAGAAGCGAACCACGGAGGCGACAGCCAAGCCCGCGGCGAAGCCTGCCCAGCAACCGGCTGCTACGACAACACGGTGACTACATCATCCGAACAACCGGCGGCGCGCGTGCCGCCGCTACCCATTCCATTGACGCTGCTGACCGGCTTCCTCGGCGCCGGAAAGACGACCCTGCTCAACCGGCTGCTGAAAGACCCAGCGCTCGCCGACACCGCGGTCATCATCAATGAGTTCGGCGACATCGCGCTGGACCATCTGATGGTCGAGAAGATCGACGGCGACATGATGGTGCTGTCGAGCGGCTGCCTGTGCTGCAATCTGCGGGGCGATCTTGTCACGGCGCTGGAGAAGCTGCTGCGCAATCTCGACAACGGCCGCGCTTCGTTCAAGCGGGTGATCGTGGAAACCACCGGCCTTGCCGATCCCGCCCCGCTGCTGCAGACGGCGATGACCCATCCCTATCTGCTGATGCGATTCAGGCTCGACGGCGTGGTGACGCTGGTCGATGCGATCAATGGCGCCGAGACGCTCGACAATCACGCTGAAGCGGTGAAGCAGGCCGCCGTCGCCGATCGCATCGTGCTGACCAAGTCCGACCTTCTGGATACGCCAGAGCGCGTCGCCGGACGCGACGCGCTGCTGCAGCGACTGCACAAGCTCAATCCGGCCGCAACCATTCTTGATGCCGCTGCGGGAGAGGCGACGGCTGAAACGCTGCTCGGGTGTGGACTCTATGACCCGTCACGCAAGATTCCCGATGTCAGCCGCTGGCTGGCCGATGAGGCGATTGCCGCCGCTCACGCGCACGATCATCACCATCATCATGACGTGAACCGGCACGACGAACGGGTGCGCGCCTTCACGCTCGCCACGGAACGCGCCATTCCGGCAGCGATGCTGGATCTGTTCCTCGAACTCCTGCGCTCGACACACGGACCAAACCTCCTGCGCATGAAGGCGATCGTCAATATCGAGGAAACGCCGGACAAGCCGATGGTCTTGCACGGTGTGCAGCATGTCCTGCATCCTGCGGCACAGCTTGAAGGCTGGCCGGACGACGACCGGCGCACCCGCATGGTCTTCATTGTCCGCGACATCGAACCACGGGTCATCCGCGAACTGTTCGACGCCTTTCTCGGCTATACCGCGCCCGACCGTCCGGATGCAGCGGCACTCGTAGACAACCCTCTGGTGCCCTTCGGCGGTCGGGATCGTTGACAGGCTGCGTCCGGTTAACCACCTCTTGAAACCCGGTGGCGACTTTTGGATGCTAGCTTGAAACCCACCGGGGCCGGGAATGGGTTTTTTCAGTCAGATAAAGGGCGACCTCGTTTTCATCCGCGGCGCGCTGCGCGCCCTGCGAATGACGACGCATATCGCCAAGAATCCCAAGCGTACCTTCCCGGACGTGATCGAGGAACTGGCGCAGCGCCATGGTGACAAGCCCGCGCTCCTGTCACCCCAGGAAAACTTCAGCTACCGGACCCTGTTTCAGCGGTCAAACCGCTATTCCCGCTGGGCTTTGAACGAAGGGCTGGCGAAAGGTGAAACTGTCTGCCTGCTGATGCCAAACCGGCCAGAATTCATGGCAATCTGGCTTGGCGTCACACAGGTTGGGGGTGTTACGGCCCTCCTGAACACCAACCTCATCGGCCCCTCGCTGGCGCATTGCATCGACATTGTATCGCCGAAGCACATCATTATCGCTGCTGAGCTGGTGGGTCCGTTTGAAAGCATCCGGCCGTATTTGACGTCGAGGCCCAAAATTTGGGTGCATGGCGAAACCGCGGGCCTCGAGCCGCGCATCGATCTCATTGTCGATACCCTGCCCGAGACAACACTGACTCCGGCCGAACGGCCCGCCATCAGCATCGAGGATCACGCGCTCTATATCTACACGTCCGGCACCACCGGAATGCCGAAAGCGGCGAACATCAATCATTACCGCGTCATGCTGGCCTGTTACGGTTTTGCCGGCGTGATGGGAACGACGTCGTCAGACCGCAATTATGTGTGTCTGCCGATGTATCACACCGCCGGTGGTCTTTGCGCGATAGGCTCACTCCTCGTTAACGGCGGCTCCGTCTATATCCGGGATCGTTTCTCGGCCCGCGAATTCTGGGACGACATCGTCAACAACGAATGCACGATGATGCAATATATCGGCGAGCTGTGCCGTTATCTCGTGAACTCGCCGCCGCAGCCGAATGAAACGAAACACAAGTTGCGGCTCGCTTGCGGCAACGGCATGCGCCCGGACATCTGGGACGAGTTCAAGACACGCTTCAGAGTGCCACTGATCCTCGAATTCTACGCCGCGACCGAGGGTAACGTCCTGATGTTCAATTTCGAGGGCAAGACCGGCGCAATCGGCCGTCTGCCCTGGTTTATCGAGCATCGATTCCCGACAGCTCTAGTCCGCTTCGATGTCGAGACCGAACAACCCATGCGGAACGCGCAAGGGTTCTGCCTGCCCTGCGGCCCGAACGAGATCGGTGAGGCTATCGGCAAGATCCTCAATGATCCGGAAAAGCCCGGCAACCGTTTTGAGGGCTATGCGAGCCAGAAAGAGACCGAGAAAAAGATACTGCACAACGTGTTCGCACCGAACGATATCTGGTTTCGCACCGGCGACCTGATGCGCAAGGACGAGCACGGCTATTTCTACTTCGTGGATCGCATCGGCGACACCTTCCGATGGAAGGGCGAGAATGTCTCGACCTCGGAAGTTGCCGAGACCATGAACCGCTTTCCGGGCGTCAAGGATACCAATGTCTATGGCGTTCACGTTCCGG
>JAEYVN010000471.1 GCA_023431725.1 Pseudomonadota bacterium | reverse complement strand
TGCGCGCGCCCTGAACACCAGCCAGTCGACGGTGCAGCGGCGACTGGTCGATCTTGAACGCCGGCTCGGCCGCGAACTCGTGAAGCGCCACGCCACCGGCTATCGTCTCACCGAATTCGGCGAACAGATGCTGCCCTTCGCCGAACGCGTCGAGCACGCGATCCAGACATTCGAACAGCACAAGCAGACCATCGAACGCGGCGATGCCGGTGTGGTCCGTCTGACCTGCCCCGAACCGATCATGTATCGCATCACCCAGGCGGCGCTGCTCGACCGGTTTCATGCACAGCATCCCGGTCTGCGCGTCGAATTCGTGATGAGCGACAAGTATCTCGATATCACCAAGGGCGACGCTGATGTGGCCCTGCGTTCGGGCGACACCGACGATGCCGTGCTGGTCGGAAAGAAGATCGCGGATTCGATCTGGGCCGTTTATGCCAGCACGTCCTATATCGCGCGCCACGGCCGTCCGGACGGCATTGCCGGATTGCGCGATCATGCCATCGTCGGCTTCGACGGCACGATGGCCAGGCACCGCGCCGCGACATGGCTGGCCGAGACGGTGCCGAACGCGAATATCGTCGTGCGCGTCACCAGCATTCTCGGCCTCGTGTCGGCGGCGAAGTCCGGTGCCGGCGTGACGCCATTGCCGACCGCGCTCGGCGACGCGGAGGCAGATCTCGTGCAGGTCATTCCGCCGGTCGCAGACCTGCAGCGGAGCTGGCGGCTGTTGACGCATCCGGACCTGCGCCACACGCCGCGCGTTGCAGCATTCTTCGCCTTCGTCGATGACGAACGCGATGCGTTGCGAAGCATCCTGACCGGTTGAGCGGCGCTATTTCGACGCGGCGTAATGCGCGAGCGCGATGATGTCCTCGCCCGACAGGCCGAAGATCGCTGCCGTCATCGCCGTGTCGGCACCGGTGCGCTGGTCTTTCAGATAGGCGTTCATCGCCATGATCATGTAATCGACGCGCTGCCTGGCAAGACGCGGCATCTGCTCCTGCCCGGCGAGGTTCGGCAGATGGCATGACGCGCAGCGGCGCTGCACCGCGATCTTCGCACCGCGCTCGACCAGCGCCGGATCGATCTTTTCGTCGCTCGGCTGCGGCGTCAGCTTCGCATAATGCTCGGCCAGCCCTTGGATATCGCTGTCCGTCAGGTCCTTCACGAACGGCATCATCGGCTCGACCTTGCGCACACCTTCGCGCATCAGCACGAGCTGGTTCAGCGTGAAGAAGGCTGGCTGACCGGCGAGCGATGGAATTTTCTCCAGCTTCGAATTGCCGTCTTCGCCATGACAGCCGCCGCACTGCTGGATGCGTTCTTCGAGCGACAGGTTCTGTGCAATGGAATTGTCGGCGAGCGCGACAAAAGACAACACACACAGCCCGAGCAGAGATCTCAGGCCGAACTGGTACGCATTGCCCCTCCCTCCGCTCGTCCCCGCGAAGGCGGGGACCCAGAAAAAGAAACTCTGGATTCCCGCCTTCGCGGGAATGAGCGGAGCAAGTTGCATTACCTGTGGTCTTCTTACTTCTTCTTCGCCGCCGTCGCTGCCGCAGCCTTCGCATCGTAGGAGATGCGATAGGTCGCGCCGTTCTGCTCATCGGAGACCAGCATCGAACCATCTTTCATCTGCAGCAGATAGACCGGCCGACCGAAGAACTCGTTCTTCTTGTCATCCAGCAATCCGGTCATGAATGGCTCGATCTTCGCCTTGCCGTCCGCTGTCGTGCGCGCGAGCACGACGTCATAGCCGAACTTCTGCGCCTTGTTCCACGAACCACGCCGCGCGATGAAGCCGACATTCTGATAGGTCTTCGGGAACATCTCGCCGGTGTAGAAGATGATGCCGAGGCCCGCCGAATGCGGACCGGTCAACGCCGCCGGCATCACGACGCCGGCGCAGGCATTCGGCTTCTTGATGTCCGGATCGGGAATGCCGTTGGCATGGCAATAGGGGAAGCCGTAGTTCGCGCCCTCCTGCCCCTTGGCGACGCGGTTCAGCTCATCCTCCGGCCCGGCATCGCCGGCCCAGTCGCGGCCATTGTCGGTGAACCACAATTCCTTGGTGACCGGATGCCAGTCGAAGCCGACGGTGTTGCGCACGCCGCGCGCCACGATCTCCATGTTGCTGCCATCGGGGTTGTAACGGCGGATCTGCGCATGGACGCCGGGATTGAGTTCGCAGATGTTACAATTGGCGCCGACCTGGATGTAGAGCTTTCCGTCCGGGCCGAAGGCGGCGTATTTCCAGTTGTGATGGATTTCCGGCGGCAGGCCGAACTTGTCGGTGAGATCGACGCCCTCGCCCGGATTGTCGAGCTTGTTCTCGATATCGTCGTAGCGCAGCACCTTGTTGATCGCCAGCACATAGAGCGCGCCGTCCTTCACGGCGAGACCGTTCGGCTGCGTCAGGCCCTGCAGCAGTGTCTTCACCTCGCGCTTGCCGTCCTTGTCGGTGATCGCATAGACGCGGCCGAGCTGACGCGTGCCCATGAAGATCGTGCCCTTCGGCCCCTGCACCATCGTGCGTGCGCCGGGATGGCCGCTCGAATACACCTCGGCCTTGAACCCGGCCGGCAGCTTGAGCTTGTCGAGCGGCAGCTTGTCGACCGGCGTCACCAGAGGCGGCGTCGCATGCGGCTTCAGGTTGGCGTCCTGCTTGCTGGCCGCGGGATTGGACTTGTCCATTGCACTCAGGCCGGGAGGCGCTTGCGAAACGGCCGTCGCCACGGTCAGGGCGAAGGCGCCAGTAATACCACCGGCGAGGAGAGCAGCGCGTGTCAGTCCATGCAGGCTCATGAAGGTCCTCCCTATGATCGGCCGTCTTGTTGAGCGTCAGGCTCGCGGCTCTGTGTTTAATCGTTCAAGTCTCCAACATTCCGCACCCGATTGGCAATCAGGAAGCGGTCAATGGTTCACGTTGCAAGCGCCGATAGACATATTCCTCGGTCTGAATTGCTGCGGCGCGTTCGAGCGCGTCATGCGCCGGCGACAAATGACAGGCCGGATCGGTGGCATTCGCATCGCCGGTCAGCAGGAACGCCTGGCAGCGGCAGCCGCCGAAGTCTTCGCGCTGTTTCGGGCAGGAGCGGCATGGCTCGGCCATCCAGTCGGTGCCGCGAAAGGCGTTGAACGCCGGCGATGCCGTCCAGATGTCACGCAGCGAATGCTCGCGGACGTTCCAGAATTCGAGGCCGGGGATGACTTCGGCCGCATGACACGGCAGCACCTTACCGGTGGGCGTGACGTTGAGAGAACGACGTCCCCAGCCGCCCATGCAGGGCTTGGGATAGCGGGCATAATAATCGGGCAACGCGGAATCGATCACGATCCTGCCGTGATGCTGTTTGCGAAGGTCGTCGACAGCAGCAACGGCGCGCATCGCCTGCTCGCGCGTCGGCATCAGTGCGCCACGGTTCTTCAGCGCCCCGCCGTAATATTGCACATGCGCGATCTCGACGCGGCCGGCCTTCATCGCCAGCGCCATCGCCACCATGTCGTCGATGCGCTCGATGTTGCGGCGATGCACGACGATATTCACCGTCAGCGGAATGCCATGCGCGACCACCTGCTCGGCCAGCATGCGCTTGCGCGCAAAGGCGCCGTCATAACCGGCGATGGTGTCGGCCGATGCTGGCTCGCTGTCCTGGATCGACACCTGCACATGATCGAGACCGCCGGACGCCAGCGTATCGAGTGTCTTCTCGTTGAGGCCGATGCCGGATGTAATGAGGTTGGTGTAAAGCCCCGCCGCGCTCGCCGCCTTGACGATCTCCGGCAGAACGCGACGCGACGCCGGCTCTCCGCCCGAGAGATGCACCTGCAGCACGCCGAGCGCCGCCGGTTCAGCAAACACCCGCGCCCAGGTCGGCGTATCGAGTTCGTCCTTCGGTGCATCCAGCGCCAGCGGGTTCGAGCAATACGGACAGCCGAGCGGACACCGATGCGTGAGTTCGGCGAGCAGACCGAGAGGCGCCGGCAATTGCGGAGCGGCCCGGTCCATCGCTACAGCCCGCGTTGCCGGTGCGGGCGCAATTCTTTCTCCGTTCGTCCCCGCGAAAGCGGGGACCCAGAAAACAAGATAGACTGGATTCCCGCTTTCGCGGGAATGAACGGAGAGTGTGTCGCCCTGTTTGAGTAGACCATAAGTCAAAGCTCCAGCAGCTTCTTGTCGGCGAGCGAACGAATCATGGCTGCGACATCGGTTGCGATGCGCTCGCGCGGCGCGTTGAAATTCGCGACAAGGTCATCGACGATGGCGGCGAAAGTCGCCTCCCCGGTGCAGCGTTTCAGGATCTCGACCGCAATCGCATCGGCCTTGAACACGCGTTCCGGCGCGAGCAGCACCCATCCGCCCTGCGCTTCGTTGTGCGTCAGCCGCACGCCGCGCGGCAGCTTCGGCATGGCATCAGCGGGAATGGCGGCGGCCGGTGCGTCGGACATCGTTATTGATCCTGCGGGACGAAGGCGCCCGGCGGCACGTGTTTCGGATCGACATAGGCGTGATGCAGCGCATCCAGCATCGCCCAGAGCACGCTGCATTTGAATTCCAGCGCCGCCAGCACCTGCGCCTGCGCATCGGGCGTGCGCGCATGTCGCTT
>JAEYVN010000393.1 GCA_023431725.1 Pseudomonadota bacterium | reverse complement strand
TGGCCGGAGGACGAACTCGATAGCTACATCGCCCGTCATTATCCGGCCTATTGGCTCAAGGTCGATCTGCCGCACAAGGTTGCGCATGCCAACTTCCTGCGAAAGGCCTGGGGTGCAGGACGGACGCTGGCAACGCAGGTGAATTTCGATGCAGCGCGCGGGGTCACCGAACTGACGGTCATCGCGCCGGATCATCCCAAGCTGCTGTCGATCATCGCCGGCGCCTGTGCGGCCGCCGGCGCCAACATCGTCGACTCGCAGATCTACACGACCACCGATGGTCTCGCACTCGACACCATCTCGCTGACGCGCGAATTTGAACGCGACGACGACGAAGATCGCCGCGCCGCCCGGATTGCCGACACCATCGAAAAGGCCTTGAAGGGTGAGATCAAGCTGCCGGATATCGTTGCGCGCAAAGCGGCGCCGAAGGCGCGGCTGAAGGCTTTCGCACTCGAGCCGGACGTCAATATCAACAACGAATGGTCGAACCGCTACACCGTCATCGAAGTGACGGGTCTCGACCGGCCGGGCCTTCTGTACGAATTGACGGCGACCATCTCGAAGCTGTCGCTCAACATCACCTCGGCGCATGTCGCAACCTTCGGCGAGCGCGTGGTGGACGTGTTCTATGTGACCGATCTGCTTGGCGCCAAGATCAAATCGCCGACCCGTCAGGCTGCCATCAAGCGTGCCTTGGTTGCACTATTCGCGCGCCCCGCATCCGAAGAAAACAAGGCGGCGGCGCGGGCTTAAGCCGGCGATCTCAGGTCACTGCGTTCGCGCCGACGGCGCACCGGCACCATTGTCCATATGCGGTAACTGAAATTTGCGCCGGTATTCCCCCGGACTCATGCCGGCGAGACGCCGGAAAAGCCGCCGGAACGACGCGACGTCGTCGTATCCAATTTCGCGCGCGATCTCTTCCACCGAAATCGTGCTGGTCTCGAGAACCTGCTTGGCTTCCTCGATGCGCAATGCCTGCACATATTCAAGCGGCGAATAGCCGGTGGCAGCGCGAAAGCGTCGGGCAAAGGTGCGCCGAGGCAAACCGGAATGTCGGATCAATTCCGCGACCACATCATCCTGATCGTAATTATCCGCAAGCCACGTCTGGCATTTCAGCACGACGGCATCGCTGTGCTCGACATTCTGGCGCATCGACGAATAGGGCAATTGTCCGTCGCGATGCCACTGGTACAGGAACAGCTTCGACATGCGGATCGCCTCTTCCGTTCCGGCACGCTTGGCGATCATCATCAAGGCGAGATCCTGCCACGCCGATGCGCCGCCTGAGCAAACAACGCGGTGGCTGTCGCCGGTCTGCACCAATATGCGGTCCGGTTGCAGATCGACATCGGGAAACTGATCACGAAACAACGGCACGTAGCACCAATGCGTCGTCGCCTGATGCCCTTTCAGCAACCCAGCCTCCGCCAGCACGAGAGAGCCGCCGCACGACGCATAGATATGCGCGCCCCTGTCGTGCATCGCCTTGATCCAGATGAGCAGCTGGCGATCAAGCGCACGCAGGTCGGCATCGGTTCGCACCATGATGTTCGGCACAAAGACAATGTCAGTCTCCGGCACATCACTGACGGCGTCCTGAAGCACGATGCTGATGCCGGTAAACAATTGCAGTGGACCTGAATTCGCACCGACCAGGCGCGGCTCGAACAGCGCGATCTCCGGCAATGCACTGTTGATCAAGGGCGAGAGACGCCCTGCAGCCCATAGCGTGTCGAACACCCCGAAGATGATCGAGGGATCGCATTCGGGAAATACGACGAGACTGACGCGGACGGGGCGGTTCAACATGGCGTGATCTGGCCCGAATGACACGGTCGCGGCCATTCTGCCTCTCACGCCGGACCAGCGCCACGAGTATTTCGTGCGCCGCGCGGCCCTGAGCCGACCGATATCATTGAAAAGTTTGAGGAGGAAAGAATGCAGCCGGATATGGCGAAGCTGGAAACATTGGTTGGTACAGTGGTGAGCGATCTTGGTGCGGCCGCCAATGCTGCGCTTGTAATCGTCGGCGAGAAGACCGGCCTGTTTCGCGCGCTGGCCGAACATGGCCCGCAAAGTCCCGCCGAACTCGCAAGACGCACCGAAACGCACGAGCGCTACGTGCGGGAGTGGCTGTCGTCACAGACCGCATCGGGCTACGTGAGCTATGATACCGCGAGCGGAAAATTTTCGTTGTCGCCGGAGCAGGCGATGGTTTTTGCGAGCGATGACAGTCCGGTCAGCATGGCTGGTGGCTTTCATTCGCTCTCGGCGATCTATGCCGACGAGCCTGCGCTGGCGAAAGCATTTCAGTCCGGCAAGGGACTCGGCTGGGGCGATCGATGCAATTGCCTGTTCTGTGGTGTCGAGCGCTTCTTCCGTCCCGGCTACAAGACACATCTGGTGACCGAATGGCTGCCGGCACTCGATGGCGTAATTGAGAAGCTGGAACGCGGCGCCCGCGTTGCCGACATTGGCTGCGGCCATGGATCATCAACCATGATCATGGCCGAAGCTTTTCCCCGGTCGGAATTCATCGGCATCGATTTTCATGACGCATCGATCGCGCATGCACGCAGTCACCTCGACGGCGCACGCAATGTGCGCTTCGAAATCGGACGTGCGCAGGATTTTGCCGGCGATGGCTTCGATCTCGTCACCATGTTCGATGCCCTGCACGACATGGGCGACCCCGTCGGCGCAGCCTCGCATGCACGGTCGGCGTTGAAGCCAGATGGCACATTGATGCTGGTCGAGCCGAAAGCGGGCGACCGTCTGGAAGACAATCTCAATCCGGTGGGTCGCGTCTATTACGCCTTCTCCACCAGCATCTGCGTGCCATGTTCGCTCAATCAGGAGGTCGGCCTCGCACTCGGGGCGCAGGCCGGGAATGCGCGGCTCGGCGATGTCGCGCGACAGGCGGGCTTCTCGCAATTCCGCTGCGCGGCTGAGACGCCATTCAATGTCGTGCTGGAGGCCAGGCTTTAATCTTTCCAACAAAAAAAGGGCGCCGAAGCATCGCTCCGGCGCCCTTTCGGCAATCATTTCGGAAGTAAAATTACTTCTTCTTTTTGCCCTTTGCCGGAGCAGCCTTTGCCGGAGCAGCTTCCGGTGCCCAAACCGACTTCCATGCCAGGTAGGGCTGCGAGAAGGCAGCCATCACGAACTTCTTGCCGCTTGCATTCGGGTCAACCGGACCCTGTGCGGCCTTGGCAGCCGGAGCCTTGGCGGGCTTCTTCTTCGCGGC
The DNA here is from genome assembly GCA_023431725.1 of Pseudomonadota bacterium. Classification (GTDB taxonomy): domain Bacteria; phylum Pseudomonadota; class Alphaproteobacteria; order Rhizobiales; family Xanthobacteraceae; genus Pseudorhodoplanes. The sequence continues at coordinate 1,764 of JAEYVN010000393.1, read as the reverse complement.
GAGAGCAGCCGTCGGAGTAGCAGCGACGGCGAGAGCAAGAACGAGTGCAAGTTTACGCATTGAATTCCTCAGCATCTAAAAACCACCGGCATCCCCCGGCCGCGGGCGAAGAAGCACAAAAAACCCGGTGTGCAAATGCAAAAACTCTTATTTTGCGGGCTTTTCAGCATGCTTTGCGCCAATCAGTCGCATGTTCGCAACAACCGGAGCGCCGAACCTTAACCGCTGTTTAAATTCCCTCCCCTAACCTTCACCTTTGACGTCGGCACGCAGGAGGGCGGCCGGATATCCGACGCTGCGGGGGATGGCTTTGGGACGGCGAAACAAAAGCGCGCGCCGCGAGCCAAAGTTCGATGTCGAGGGCCCCAAGCGGGAGCTGCGCGTCGACCCGCAAGACAGACTGCCGGCAAGCGACGAGGACATGCCCCGCACCAAGGCGCGCACGCGCAAGAAGCCGACCGGCGGCAGCAAGCCCGAAGCCGCCGGCCGCGATGCTTCGCCCGCGCCGAAGAAGAGCGGGGGCAGCGGCAGCCGGCGTCGCAAATCCCTGCCCGTCCGCATCGCCTATTGGAGCCTCGTTCTCTGTCTGTGGGGGGTGATCGGTCTCGTCGGGATCGTCATCTGGGTCGGCGCTCACCTGCCGCCGATCCAGTCGCTCGAAGTGCCGAAACGTCCGCCGTCGATCCAGATCGCCGGAACGGATGGTCGTATTCTGGCGGTGCGTGGCGACAGCGGTGTTTCGGCCAGGGTGAAGGACCTGCCGAAACACGTGCCGCAAGCCTTCATCGCCATCGAGGACCGGCGCTTCCATTCGCATTTCGGTATCGATCCGATCGGCATCGCGCGTGCCGCCGTTGCCAACGTCATGCGCCGCGGCGTCGCGCAAGGCGGCTCCACGCTGACGCAGCAGCTCGCCAAGAACCTGTTCCTGACGCAGGAGCGCACCTATAGCCGCAAGCTTCAGGAGGTCGTGCTGGCGCTGTGGCTGGAACACAAGTTCTCCAAGAACGAGATTCTCGATCTCTATCTCAACCGCGTCTATTTCGGCGCCGGTGCCTATGGCGTGGAAGCCGCCGCTCAGCGCTACTTCGGCAAACACGCCCGCGAGATGTCGCTCCCAGAAGCAGCGATGCTCGCCGGCCTGGTGCGCTCGCCGTCACGGCTTGCACCGACGCGCAATCCGAATGGCGCGCAGCGCCGCGCGCAGGTTGTCCTCGCCGCGATGGCCGATGCCGGCTTCATTACCGACAAGACCGCGGCGAGCGCCATTACCCAGCCCGCGCAGGCGCTGAAGCAGACCAGCAACGGCTCGATCAATTATGTCGCCGACTGGATCATGGATGTGCTCGACGATCTGGTCGGGCGCGTCGAGGACGACATCGTTGTCGAAACCTCGATTGATCCGGCTCTGCAGCTTTTCGCCGAACAGGCGATCACCGAAGAACTTGCAGCCAAAGGCGCAAAGCTCGGCGTCGAGCAGGGCGCGATGATCGCAATGACGCCGGATGGCGCGGTGCGCGCGCTCATCGGGGGCAAAAGCTATGCGGAGAGCCAGTTCAACCGCGCGGTCGCGGCCAAACGCCAGCCGGGCTCGTCATTCAAACCCTTTGTCTATCTGACGGCGCTCGAGCGCGGCCTGACGCCGGAGACGGTTCGCGACGACAAGCCGATCTCCGTCAAAGGCTGGCGGCCGGAGAATTACACGCGCGAATATTACGGCCCGGTCACGCTGACACAGGCGCTGGCAATGTCGCTGAATACGGT
>JAEYVN010000386.1 GCA_023431725.1 Pseudomonadota bacterium | reverse complement strand
TTCAATGTCGCGAGCTTGTTCAGCGCACCCCGCTCCTTGAAGGAGTTCGTGACCTGCAAGTTCTCGTATTTGACGAATACGTCTGCACCCGTGAGCTCGGACAATTTCGGCGCCGGCAACATTGGTGTGCGGAGAATGCGCCCCGCAAGGATCGTCTGAGCGTCCTGGATATCCTGCAACGTAACCATTTTTCGCCTTCGAATGCCTGGCTGAGCGGAGGCTAGTATCATCCCCTAGCGTTATCGCCTACTTGCGCGCGCGACAGCGGTGCCGTGATGTGCCATAATATTCTTCGTACGGGCTGGAGCTCCGGATCGGCATTTCCCCATGACAGATGATCAGCAGCGCCTTGGCGTGGCCGACGATGTAAAGCCGCACGCTTACGATCCGGCAACCAATCCGGAATTGTTCGATGGTGTCCCCGCACGGCGGGTCATCGCCTTCCTGATCGACCTCATCATCCTGGCTATCCCGTTAATCGTCCTGGGGCTGTTCTTCTTCGCCGTCGGAATCGTGACACTCGGTTTTGGTTTCGTGCTGTTCGGACTGATGCCGGCCATCTCTGTCGTCTGGGCCCTGTTCTATTACGGCGCGACGCTGGGCGGCCCGCGCTCCGCCACCCTCGGCATGCGTACGATGGATATCGAAATGCGCACCTGGTACGGCTCACCCGCCTACTTTGTGCTTGGCGCCGTGCACGCCATCGTGTTCTGGGTGACCGTGAGCGTCCTGACGCCGCTGATCCTGCTGGTCTGCTTTTTCAATGCCCGCGGGCGGTTGCTGCACGACTTTCTCGTCGGCACCGTCGTCATCAACAATCCGGCCCGGGCCGCCGCCCTGCGTCCACTCCCCAAGGGCTAGCCCGAGTTAATTTGACGCCAGCCGCGACCCGCGCGAAGCTTGCGTGGTCAATGACTCAGTTGGCGGACAGTGACCCAGCATTCGCGCGATACGCCACAGTTTTACCTTACGGCCCCCTCGCCGTGCCCCTACTTGGCCGGAAAGGAGGAGCGCAAGGTATTTACGCACCTTGTCGGTGAGCGGGCCCCCGGTCTGAACGACCTCCTGACGCATGGCGGCTTCCGTCGCAGCCAGTCCATCGCTTACCGCCCGGCCTGTGAGACTTGCCGGGCCTGTGTCTCGGTGCGGGTCGTGGCCGATGATTTCGTGCCCACGCGGTCGATGCGCCGGGTCGAGCAGCGCAACGACGATATCGTCGGGGAGATGCGGTCAGCTGTTCCGAGTTCCGAGCAATATTCGATTTTCCGCGCCTATCTGGATTCCCGACATCGCGATGGCGGCATGGCCGACATGACCGTCCTCGACTACGCGATGATGGTCGAGGACAGCCACGTCGAAACGCGCATCATCGAATACAGGCTGAAAACCGCCGCCGGCCCGGCGAGAAACGGACCGCTGATTGCCGTCGCCCTCACCGATATCCTGAGTGATGGCCTGTCGATGGTCTATTCCTTCTTCGAGCCCGAAGCGGAAAACCGCTCGCTCGGCACGCTGATGATCCTCGACCACATCAAGCGCGCGAAGGAGATGAAGCTGCCTTACGTCTATCTTGGCTACTGGGTGCGCGGCTCGCGCAAGATGGATTACAAGAGCCGCTACCTGCCGCAGGAGCGGCTGATGTCAACAGGCTGGGTGCGCGCGGAGCTGTAGGCTTTGGCGCCCGCACGCGATGCAGCCGACATCGAAGCGGAATGTTGCTCGGTTGAGCGGCACTGCAGCGCACCGCCCCGCGCAGGGCCCGGACCCGTTAGACGATGCTCTTCCCGAACTTGTTGCTGCGCGGGAATCCCTTAGGCGGCAAGCGACCCGCATCGGACCTGTTGCCGCGCCAGTCGGCCAGTTCCTTGAGCGTGATTGACTGCGTCCGGCCGGCGGAGTCGATCCAGGTCATGCCGTCCTTCGCCGGGAAGGTCGTGATGTCGGACAGTTTGCCGTCCTTGTAACGCTGGAGGCGCACGCCGGCGCCGCGCGTCATCTCCGGCACCTGATCGAGCCCGAAAACCAGCATCTTGCGGTTCTCGCCGATCACCGCAACCTGATCGCCTTCGATCAACGCAATCGCCGCAGCCGCGTCCGGCGCCTTGACGTTGAGCACCTGCTTGCCCTTGCGCGTATTGGCAAGGCACTCGTCTTCCGGAACGATGAAGCCCTTGCCATCCGTCGCTGCGATCAGGAATTTACGGCCGCCCTGATACTTGAAGGCGGAAACAATCGACGCCTCGCCTTCCATATCGATGAACAGACGCACTGGCTCACCATGCCCCCGGCCGCCCGGAAGCTTGCCCGCATCGATGGTGTAAAACTTACCATTGCTGGCAAAGAACACGCACTTCGACGTTGTCTCCGCCGGGAAAGCGAATTGCAATGAATCGTCGGACTTGAATGCGACGCCGGACAGATCGGTAACGTGGCCGCGTAGCGCGCGCACCCAGCCCTTTTCCGAAACGATGACGGTGATTGGCTCACGCTCGACCAAAATCTCGGCCAGTTCCTGTTCGACATCCTGAACCTGACCGAACGATGTGCGGCGCTTGCCGAGTGCTGTCTTCGGGCCAAACGTATCGCGAACTTTTCTGATCTCCCCGGCAACGCTTTTCCATTGCTCGGGTTCGGACGCGAGCAGCGATTTCAGATTCTTGCGCTCGTCGCGCAAGGCCTTGTCCTCGCCGCGGATTTCCATTTCCTCAAGTTTGCGCAAGTTGCGCAGGCGCATGTTGAGGATGGCATCCGCCTGCACGTCAG
>JAEYVN010000374.1 GCA_023431725.1 Pseudomonadota bacterium | reverse complement strand
CGCCAAACCAAAGTTCGCGCACATGCGTCCGTAACGTCTCGGGCAGGTACGACAAGCCCTCATCGACCGACCTGGCAAACAACGGTTCGCGCGCATAAAGCGCGCGTCCCATGCCGGGGTATTGGGCACCTCCCCCCGGGAACATCAGGGTCGCCCCCGATACGTTTTCGATCGGTGTATGCGTGAAGCCGCGCGGCGCATCGATCTGGCTCAGGGCACTGATCGCATCCGTGCGATCGGAAACCGCGAGGATGCGCCGTTGCGCAAACTGCTTTCGACCTTTCAATAGTGTAAAAGCAATGTCTTCGAGAGAATCAGACGAAGTCTCGATATGCGCGGCAAGCCGCTGGGCGCCATCGTCCAGCGCCTGGCGATTTCTGCCACTGAGCACAAGAAGATGAGGGCCGTTTCCCGCCTGCGGGGTACGCGCAGCAGGCGCCGGCGCTTCTTCGATGATGGCGTGCGCATTGGTGCCGCCAACACCCAGCGAATTGACGCCGGCCCGCCGCGGCCCGCCAGTGCGCGGCCAGGGTGTCAAAGCATCGGCGACCACAAAGGGGCTCGAAACGAAATCGATCGCCGGGTTCGGCGATTCATATCCAAGGCTCGGCGGAATCTCAGCGTGCTCGATGGCCAACGCGGCTTTGATCAGGCTGACGACACCGGCCGCAGTATCGAGGTGGCCAATATTGGTCTTGACGGAGCCTACCCTGCAGAACCCGGTTTTGTCCGTGCCAACCCGAAAGGCCTCGGTCAGAGCCGCGATCTCGATCGGATCGCCGATACTGGTGCCGGTCCCGTGGCATTCGACATACTGAATCGTGTCGGCGGTCACGCCTGCAAGCGCATGGGCTTCGACGATGGCTTCGGACTGACCGGTGACACTCGGCGCCAGATAGCTCGCCTTGTCCGAGCCATCATTGTTGATCGCGGTCGCCTTGATGACGGCCCTGATCGGATCGCCGTCCGCAATGGCGTCGGACAGCCGCCGCAAAATGACGACACCTGCGCCGCTGCCGAACACCGTACCGGCCGAGCGGTGATCGAAGGCGCGGCAATGTCCGTCAGGAGAAAGGATTTCCCCTTCCTGGAACAGATAGCCGCGACCATGCGGCTGTTCGATCGTAACTCCGCCAGCAACCGCCATGTCACACTCGTTGCTGAGCAGGCTCTGGCAGGCGTAATGCACGGCGACGAGCGAGGTCGAACAGGCTGTCTGGATATTGACGCTCGGACCGCGCAGGTCGAAGAGGTGGGACACACGTGTCGACAAGAAGTCCTTGTCGTTACCAGTGTGTCGCAACATGAACATTCCCGTTTGCTCGACCAACTGGCGGTGGCTGCAGACGTTGAAATAGAAATAGCTGCCCATGCCGCAGCCCGCAAAAACGCCAACGCGTCCCGCAATCGTGTCAGGCATGCGCGCTGAATCTTCGAGCGCCTCCCAAACGCACTCGAGAAAATGGCGGTGCTGCGGATCCATGACCGCGGCATCCTTGGGACTGAAGCCAAAGAACTCCGCATCAAAGTCCGCCATGCCCGGCAATTCGGCAGTATAGGGGACGTAATTTTTACGGCGAATCCGGTCCGGAGATTCTCCCGCAGCCAGCAACTGCGCTGGCGTCCGCTCTTCGATCGACTCGATGCCTTCTCGGAGATTATTCCAGAACTGCCGCGCATTCCTGGCGCCTGGCACGCGAAGGGCTAGGCCGACAATCGCAATGTCGTTGGCACTCGAATCGTCACTCATAACGCCCGCTCACTCAAATCATGTCGCGTTTTCTTCGCGACTTTCAAAAAACGATTCCAAAAAAGAAATGCGTTCCGCAATCGAATCTAAACTCCAGGCAGCAGACCGATCTGCTCATGCGCGCTCATGCTGCCAGCTACTTTGTCGGCCTCCGCTGACGGCGCAAAAATGCAGTCTGTGGTGAAAACGACCAGCGCCTTTCCGAAGGATCGACATTGTTGAGTACGGTTCCCAGCAATCGCTCGGGAACGGCGCCGGCCGCATTCATTCCAATCTTGATGCTGTCGGCAGACACCTGTCTCCAACCGATAACCAGCAAAAATCCTTCGATATGGCGGGAAGCGGCCCGTAGATCGCCGAGCATGTTCAAGGTTGGAAGATCGAAGATGACGTGATCGAACTCAGCCTCGCATTCCCGAAAAAACTCGTCGATATCGCCGGTCCAGACGTTGCGGAAATCACGCTCCTTGATTTTGCCGGCCGCCAGGAATTTCAGTTCAGTCCGAGGCTCAGTCACCACGCAGCTCGCGATTGAATCCGCCTCACCCTTCAGCAATTCCATGAGACCGGCACGGGGCTCCGGCAGAAATAGGCGCGACAATGTCGGATTGAAGATATCAGCATCGACGAGCAGAACGCGCTTGCCTGAAGCGGCCAGAGCAAGAGCCAAATTCACGGCAATCGTGGAGCGGCCCTCACCGGCGAATGTCGAGGTGACACCCAGATATCGCAGCCCCTTGCCCTCGAAGCAGTCATGGCAAGCCGTCGATACATTTCGCAGCGTTTGCCATGCTTCCGATAACGGATGGTCGACGGCGTATGTCAATCGCGGCGACCGGATGGCGAACTCGTTTGCCCGCATCTCCTCAATCGGCCTTTCGGCGCCCTTTTTCAACGGAGCGAACTTCGGCACTGCACCGAGGAATTGTGCCCCGCTTGCAGCCGCAAAAGCGTCTTCGGGCGTCAACACACGACGGTCGAGGAACCTCCAGCCTACGGCGAAGGCAATAGCGAGCAATCCACCAATCACGCCGGCTGCCGCAATAATGAAGAGCCCACGCAAATTGCTCTTGTGCAGAGGCGGCAACGCTTCTGCGACAATCCGCGCCTTCGGACCGACTTCCCGCAGCCTGTCACGGAGCCAGCTGCTGCCAGCCTGGGCCGATTCGAGACGCGCCGCATTTTGCTCGGCGATATACGCGCGCACGAATTCATTCGCGACGCGGGCAGCAGTTTCACGATCCTCGCTCGTGAATGAAATCTGCACGACGTTGCTCAATCCGACACGCTCGGCACTGAACCCGCGGCGCAATCTGTCAAGCGCTTCCGTTCGCTCCTGTATCGATGCGTCGGGAGCAATCCTTTTCAGACTATTGAGGACGCTCAGCGCGACCCGATCGGACCTGATCACTTGCAATTGCGTTTCGAGAAAGCTCGGATCGGGCTGCGTTTCCGCGAAAAACGCATCCTCGCGCATGAAAGTCAGGCGCAGATTGGTCAACTGGATCTGAGATGACGCCGTGTAGCTGGGAGGACGAAGCACGACATAGACAGCCGCCAGCGCCATGAACACCAGCGGGATGACGATGACGAGCCAGCGACGGTGCAATACCGCATTGAGCATCCAGCGCAGGTCGAACTGAGCTGCCGGATCGGTATGGGTTGGCAAACCTGTGAGTGCAGTCGAATCTTTGGGAATGTAGAGCTTCACGTTGGCTCCCCCGCGTGGCAGAGCCCGAAGAGCATGATGGTCATGAAGCTAGTTACCTCGCGCTTCTGCAGACAACTGCCGGTCGAACGAGGCGCCCGCATTCCGTTTGGGCGATGCCGCACCCTGCGGGCGATAAACCTTCACGATGTCTCCGGGCAGGACAACCGTTGTTTCAGTCGCGGTTCGCTCGACAGGCTTGCCATCGACCTGACGGATGATCACGAAGGTTGGGGCGATTTCCGCCTCGCCGTGCTCTCGCTCGCTCGACAGCATGATTGCTGACCCCTCAACCAGACGAGCCGCAGTTTCAATTCGGTGACTGAGTTCTCGCCGCTGATTGTCCAACGCCTGCAGTTCGGCCACAGCCTGGGAGCGACGCTCGTCGCTCAACATGTTGTGCTGCCCTTTCAGGGTGTTGATCTGCTGACGGGCGCGCATCTGGCTTGTCTCGATTTCCTTCTTTTCCCTCTCGATCTGCGCCACCGTTCTTTCGATCGGCAGAATGCGCGGGGCCGGGACGAGCGAGCGCGCAACAAGGCTCCGCGTATCTTCCAGCTCCCGATTCACAGAATCTTCCTGCTTCTTGGCGGCGGTAAGCTGTCCTTGCAGCGCAAAAATTTCCCCTTCAAGCAGCGCGATAGAATTCACAAGCGCGGCCTGTTGATTCTTGTGGCGATCGAGACGCGCGGTGAAAACGAGCCGCTCTTCATCAAGGTATTTCAGGGTTGCGGGCGAAAGGTCGGACGGCGCCGGCGGGAACTCGTTCAGATCCTCCGCCTCCGCCTTGAGCCGGATCTCCCTGGCCCTCAATTCATCGTTGCGGAGCGAGGCGAGACGCAGGTCACCACGACCGGTGATGGCGTCGCGCTCAAACCCCCAATCCGATGTCCGTGGAGGGCGATAAACGCCGCCGGCAATGGCGACTGCGTTCACAACCAGCATGCCGGGGCGGAAGCTGTATTCGCCGGGGCGATCAACGCCGCCAAGAACGTAAAATGGTCGATACTGCGAGACATCAACCACGGTGTCGGGCAGTCCGCTCAGACTGGCCTTCTCGCGAAGCCGGGTGGCAACCTCATTGGCAACCTCGGCGGTCGTCAGACCCCGGACCGGAATGGCCCCGAGCAGCGGCAGAGCCAGCGTCCCGTTCGCAGCAACAACGAACTCGCCCGTCAGCACCGGCCATTCATGCACAAAAACGCGAAGCCGGTCCTGAACGCCAAGTTTGTACGGGTCCGGTTCGGCCGACGAAGTGGCCGCTGTGGAGACGAATGTCGCAGCAAATGCTGCGATAAATACTCCTCGTAGTCTCATAAAATACTCGCAGAAATAAATGTACGCAGTAAGGAGGATACACTAGCACCGCGAGATTTCGCGGCAATCACAACTGCGTCAAATCTCGATTAACGATGAACGCCAAAATTTAAGGATCGGAATTGGGCAAAAACGCCGGCCGTGCACTCTAAAGCATCCTGGGCAGCAACCCAGGTTCCCTCGCAAGTTTGCACTGCCCTCGTGACCTAATGGTCGGCGTCGCACTCGGTTGACGCTGTTACCGAGCAAGTCCCGTCAACGCGTGATTATGGGCCCTCAATCTCCGTGTCCGCTTGCACCGGACGCGCCCGTCCAGCCTTATGTTTCAGCACGCTCGCCGTCGCATTTAACGCTGATCGGCGAATTGTAAGAGCCGCCAGGACGCCGCGACAATTCGACGGCGCTTGTCAGAATTACTTTCGCATGCTTCTCTATGCGCAATTTTATTTATTTTAGCACGATTGAGCGGGGCGGTCAGGCAACTGCCGAACCCGCAGGATTTTTAAAATGCCTAAGCCCAAAGCGATTTCAATCGTGGACGGCTGGCCTATTCATTTAGCCAGTCTCACGGAAGCAGTTACCGAAATTTCTCAATCAGCAGCGGCCGGCGAAAGCTTCACGGTTTTTACGCTGAACTTGGACCACCTGCAAAAGCTCCGCCATTCGGAAGGCTTCCGAAACGCTTACGCGACTGCAACGTACGTCACTGCGGACGGGGCACCGATCGCCATGCTGGCTTCCAGGAGCGGCAAGCGCGTGGAACGGACGACCGGGGCTGATCTTGTCCTTCCGCTATCGAAACGAGCGGCGCAAGAACAGATTCCCGTCTATCTGTTCGGCTCCTCGACAGATGTTCTCAAAAGGGCGGCGGCAAAACTTCGGGACAGCACGAACAACCATCTCGTGATCGCCGGAATGGAGGCGCCCCCTCAAGGATTTGATCCTGACGGCCCCTGTGCGATCGCAGCTCTCGACCGCATCAAAGCCTCGAACGCGAAATTGTGTTTCGTGGCGCTGGGCGCCCCCAAGCAGGAGCTGTTCGCTGCAAAAGCCATAGAACGACAGATCGGTTGCGGCTTCATTTGCATCGGCGCCGGACTGGACTTTCTGGCAAACACGCAAGTCAGGGCGCCACATCTCATGCAGCGCATCGGGCTGGAATGGCTCTGGCGGCTTGGGTCGAACCCTGCCCGGCTCGGGCCGCGTTATCTTCGGTGCGCGCTCGTTTTACTGGATATCGCGCTTATCAATCCTCTCAACGGCATATTCGCTCCACGGCGCACGTAGCACCGGGAACCAAACCCTATTTGTATTCGATGAGAGCCTGATCGCGCCCACGCAGGTTGGCCAAGCATAGCTTGGCAATCCCGATGCATTCTGCAAACTTGGCCGCGGTCACGAAGGAACCATAAAGCAGCCCCGCCTTAACGGGATAACCGCTTTGTAGACCGACACGTATGGCCTGGAGTGGATAGATCGCAAATAGCGCGACAAGAGGCCAGTATATCGATGTCGCGACCAGAATGCCCGCTGGAATCAGCGCCCCCCAAATCAGCGCACTCATGACCTGGCGCCCTTTCAGCCGATCCACTCCTCGCCCGTGCAAATAGGCGAGACTTGCGAAAGCGAAGCCGCACCGCACAGAGCGGCGCCACGCCTGCCAGGCTCGCGTCATGTTGGCGTCGTGTAACGTCATTTCGGCGTCCATGCGCCAAATCCGCCAGTTCGCCTGCCGAAGTCGAGCGCACAATTCGAGTTCCTCGCCGGCAATCAACTGATCGCGAAAGCCACCGACTTGCACGAACGGCTGCGGCCTGACCAGGAAATCACCGCCGCAATCCTCCGCTTCGCCAACCGGCGTATTCCATTCAATGTCGCACAGCTGATTGTAGATCGAACGCTCGGGAAATCGTTCGCGTCGCCGACCGCAGACGAGGGCGACATCCGGATGGTCGTTCAGGAAGAGAGTCGCTTGCGCGAGCCAGCGCGGGTCCAATTCGCAATCGCCGTCCATGAATTGCACGAAATCGAGGTTACCGTGCTTCTGAGTGAGTGCCTGGAAGCCTGCATTGCGAGCGCGCGCCGCGGAGAACGGCTTCGTCATATCCAGATCGACGACATGCGCGCCGGCCCGCTGCGCATTCGCGACGCTGTCGTCGGATGAATTTGAATCAACGTAAACGACCGGATTTTTCTCGGGGGACACCGAACGAAGCGCCAATACCAGCCTTTCGCCTTCGTTGCGTCCAATAACAACAATTCCGACCCGCGGACCATCATTGGGCGCCATCCCTATCTCCCAAGCCAGTCGCCAACCGCGTCGAGCGGAACATTATCGAATGCCGTGCCAAAGCCGGCCTGGAAACGCAACCACGATACCGCGGCGACGGCCGCCAAAAAGATCAATGTCGCCACAGCGTCCTGCCGGAAAAACGAGAACTCTTCCCGCCACTGGCCAAAGGCGATGGCCAGATATCGCCCGGAATCGCTCAGGGCGATCACCACGCTGACCCCCAAAATGCCGATCTGATGGAACGCGAGCGGCAACATCACCAGATAAAGCACCAGTTTGAGCGCATTCCCGAAAACAATGTAACCCGGTTTTCCACGGCCCAACAAAGCGTATTCGTTCAGGGAACACAGCATCGAAAACCACACCCCGAACAACAATATCGCCAACATCCATGCGGCGTCCTGATAACGGGAATCATAGACAACCCGCACGGCCACATCGGACACCGCGATCCCCGCCGCAATGATCAAGGCTGCCGCCAGAAGAAGCCAGCGGCGGGTTGATGATAGCTGAGCGCGCACCTCGGACGTCGGCAGCCCCGCCTTCGACGAGATCAAGGGAAACACCAACTGATATCCGACGCGCGACATCAAAAGAATAGGCAGATCGGCCAGATTGCGCGCAATGCCATAGATGCCGACGATCGCAAGCGGCAACACCTTCCCGATATAGAGCCGGTCAAAATTGGCGCAAAGAAATGCAAGGATGGACGACACGAATATCCATCGTCCAAACATCAGAACTTCGACGGCGTGTTGCTTGGAGAACTGGATCCGGTTGCGCTCCGGCAGGAGGAAATAGCTGGAGATCGTCCGAATGGTCAGAGCCACCAACCCGCCGATCAATAGTGCATTGATCGTTGGACTGACGAATGCGACGGCGACCAGAAGAAGAGACGACAGCGTGTCCTGAGCGAACTCGAACAAGCTGAACTTGGCAAACTCCATCTTGCGGTGAACAAGATATATCGACGTCGACGTAAGCCCGGACACAGCAAAGGTTGCCGCAGCAATCTCGAATGGGACCGCCGGGAGGCCATAAAGGCGAGCGATCGGCTCAGCGAGAAAGAACAGAACCGCGCAGAGAACAAAGCCCCTCACGATCTGCATGATCCATACGGTATTGTAAAAGGCCGGCGTGTTTCCTGCCGGATTCTGTACGGTGTTTTGCGGAAAGCCGACATCGGAGCTCAGGTCGATCCCCTGCCGCACCGTATTGACGATCAGAAGGGCGCCGAAAAGCTCGGGGGTCAGCAATCGAGTCAGCAAGACATTTGTGCCAAAGCGAATGACAATTGTCCCGGCAAAGGATCCAACCGTCCAGCTCAGGCCGCGCAACAGCGCGAGGGGCTGCATCAGGCGCCTCTCCGCTGAGCAAAGGCACGTCGGTCACGGCCGGCCATCGCAATTGATTTCATCCGGAAACGCCTCAGCATAGCGCGGCAACCTGGTTCGGAACATGCGAGGCGCCGGCTCGCCACATAACACAATGTCCAATATTATAGGCAGCCCAAGGTAATCCCTGAACCGCTTAACGTTACTTGAGTGCGCCTGCAATGCTCCCCTGCGGCGAGCCGTCCTGGTTCACGGCAAACGAGTAGCCCACCACATACCCGTTTCAATTTCAGAGCTCAGCTGATATCTCTTTGATTGCTTAAAACTGACGACGTTAACCAACGCGCTCGCGCCGTTGGATGCTGTTATGATTTCGGCCCACAGCATCTGGGATGAAGAACCAAACGAGTCTCCAAGGTATTTTTTAGAAATTCGAAGCCGGTCATGCGCGTTGGCTATTTGATCAACACCTATCCGATGACCAGTCAGACATTCATCCGACGCGAAATTCGCGCGCTGGAATGTCATGGCGTCAACGTCACGCGCTACGCAATTCGACGCTGGTCGGAGCCGCTGGTCGATGAACTGAATATCGCTGAACAATCAAGAACCCATTACATTCTGACGGGCCGCTGGCAGGAGTTGGCCGGACAAGCGTTTGCAGAGGTTTTCACAAATCCGATCGGCCTCATGCGCGGCCTCG
>JAEYVN010000357.1 GCA_023431725.1 Pseudomonadota bacterium | reverse complement strand
GTATCGCCACGGCGGAAACGGATCTGCGACAGCCGCGAGCCCTGCCGCACCAGCACCGGGAAGGTGCGAGGGGAAATCTCGGCATAGAGCGGCCCCTGATAGCCCGGCGCGACTTGATCAAACCCGCGCGAACGATCGGCGATGACGCGGGTGAAGACGTCGATGCGGCCGCTCGAGCTTATCTGATTGGCGGTCGCGGAAATGTCCGCCGGCAGCGACAGGCTTTCCATCAGCGGCACGATATAGACGCAGCCGGTTTCCAACACCGCGCCATCGTTCAGCGCGATGATGTGGAGCTGCAGATCCTTGATCCGCTGCTCAACCGTCGCGCCTGGCCCCGGCAGGAAACTCGCCCGCACGCGATAGGCGATCGGCCCAAGCCGCAAGTCGAGGCTGGCCGGCTGCACTTGGTCGTCGGCGTATGGCGCCGACGGCAGGATATGCCCGGCCAGCGTCATTTCCGCGATCATGCGGTCGGTCAGGATGCCGTTGTCGGCGGTCGCGAAAAGGGATGCCAAGCCGCACTCCGTCCTTGCAGGAACAAAAGCGTCTAAAGCACAGCCCCTGCCACGAAAAGCCGTGCCCCGGCGCGGGGGCGCAATTATCCCGTTCTTTCGTGAGATTACGTGGATTTACCGCGATTTCAGTGCTTGCCGGCGGTCGCCGTCAGGGTGGTGCGGGTCGCCGCTTCGGCGATGGCCCGGCCAAGAAGCTTGGCGAGGCAGCCGTAGCTCCAGTCGTTCATGTGCAGGTCGTCGGCCGAGATGAAGGCCGAGAACGGCAGATGGGCGACCTGCCGCCAGTGGCGCATCACGGCGAACCGCTGGAAAAGGTCGACATTCTGCGCCTTGGCCGTGCTGGCGAGCAAATGCACCATGGCCACGGTGTCCTTCTTCGCCACGACCATCGGAGCGAATTGCGGATCGATCAGGATCACGTCTGCGCCAGACGCCTTCATGCGCTTCAGCCCTTCGAGAAGCCGCACATTGGTGGCCCCCATCGCCTGGTCGCGCAGCACGTCGTTGGTGCCGACCTGCCAGAGGATCAGATCCGGCTTCTCACCAATGACATCCTTGTCGAGGCGCGCCAGATTATCGGGCGCTTCCTCGCCGTTCACGCCGCGGTTGATGACGGCGATCGGCTGACCGGGAAACCGTTCTTGCAACTCGACGGCGAGGCGGGCCGGATAGGACTTGTCGGGTGAGCTTGCGAAGGCACCGGCCGTCGACGACGAGCCGACCGCAACAATCTTCACCGGCTCACCGGCCGCGAGCAGCTTGCCGGTGCGCGCCAGCGGATTCATCAGCCGCGTCATGTCGTCCGGCGCGGCACAGACGGGCGTTGCCTGGATGACGGCAGGCTGCGTGACCACCTTGTCTTCAGCATGCGCGCCGCCTGTCATCGTCACGGCACAAGCCATCGCGACCAGCCAGGCACCTCCCCGACATGTTGCTACCTGAAAAGGGCGGGTAAAAGACGTCGTCATTGCGTCGGCCTCGTTTTGACGCCGTCAAGATTGGCGGCTTCAACCACAAGCGACGCCAGCGCGCGGCCAAGGCAATCATGGACCTTGTACGCCGTTGCGACATCCTTGGTGGCAAGATTGAGATCGAAATTTCCGTTGTCGTTCCAGTACCGCATGATTTCACGGCGATCGAATAAGGGCACTTCGCGATCGCGCGACACGACGCGCATGATGTCGGCATAATTGCCCAGCGCGATCATCGTCTCGGTGCGCGGCGAATATTGCATGTTCATCAGGATCAGGTCGGCACCGTTTTCGGCCACGTGATCGATCCCTTCATCGAGTGACGCACGGAAGCTCTCCGGGTCAACGCCGCGCATGGCATCCACGGTTCCGGTCTGCCAGATCACGAGATCAGGCTTCTGCTCCATCAAAACCTTGTCAATTCCCTGGGTCATGTCGGCCGTGGTCAATCGCGGCTTGGCAACGCTCACCACCTTGATCGCGACATCCGGGAAGCGCTTGCGCAGCAGGTCTTCCAGGCGGCCGGGATAGGATTTACTGGCCCCTTCCGTCCCTGGCAGAGCCGAGGAGCCCGAACCTATCACCAGGATTGTGAGTTTCTTGTGCTCCTCGACGGCCTTCTTGACGTGCTCGAGCTTGGCGTCACCGAACAGGATGTAGCCGGGAACTTCGCAGGGATCGGTTTCGGGCGCCGGAATCGGCACCTGCGCGTGGCCTGGGACCACTGCGATCAACGATGCCAATAGTCCCAAAACCACTGCTTTCATCCCTCGCCTCCTGCGAGGTCCGCATCCGGGGCACGCCCCGTCCGCGAGACGGCTTTCCGACCTGTGGCACCCTTGTACCATGATAGCAGCCAGGCCACTGCAATCATTATTAAAATGCCTAATGCACTGACAGCGATCTGCATCGGGATGCCGGGCGAAACCTCCACCTTCACGAAATAGGCCGCGAACGCCAAAAAGACGCCCAGACAGAAAATTTCCAGCGAATGTTGTCCGCACAGGATGGCGGGCCGCAACCAGAGCGACTTGAGGGGTGCCCAGTCCTTGGGGATAAAATAGACGGTCACAGTGGCCAAAGCGAGGAAATGCCCAAAGCGCAGCACGTCCAGGTTGGTCTTGTCGATCGGGTAGATCAGTTCCGCCAGCCACCGCGGCACATAGGGCGCAAGCTGCGGGATATGCCAGGTCATTGTGATGCCGAAGGCGAATACCAGATAGGCGATGGCGACGGTCAGGGTGATGCGTGAATGGAGGAACCCTTGCAGTCGCGCCGCGCCGCCCAGCGCGCACCACGCACCGAAAACGAATAGGAGCTGCCAGGCGAATGGATTGAAAATCCAGCCGCCACCGGGATACGCCGGCAGGTTCCAGCCGAATTCCCAGGTCAGGATGTACAGCAGCAGCGAGAGCGCGAGTGCCAGCGTCGAATTGCGCAGCAGCAGCCACAGCACCGGCGGAAAGGTCGTCATCAGCACGATGTAAAGTGGCAGCACGTCCATGTTGACGGGCTTGAACTTCAGCAGCAGCGCCTGCACCAGAATGATGTCGGGCTGCTGCAGGAACTCGAGGATGTTCATTTCTTCCGCATACAGCGGGTTTTGAAAGCCGCGCGCCACATAGGCGATCTGGCCCATATAGATCACGAACAGGAAGATATGCGCGACATAGATCTGCCACGCGCGTTTCAGGATGCGCGCGCTGGACACCACGAACCCATAATCGCGCATCGCCCGCCCATATACGAAGGCGGCGGTGAACCCGGAAATGAAGATGAAAATTTCGGTTGCGTCGCTGAAGCCGTAATTGCGGATCGTGATCCAGGCGACGATGTTCGATGGAATGTGGTCGAGATAGATTAGCCACAGCGCCAGGCCGCGAAACAGGTCGAGCCGCAGGTCGCGGTCGGTCGGGATCGCTGAATCCATCAGTTGCGTTGTTCCGTAAGGGCGGCTGGATCGGCAGGACAATTGCCGAGGCTATCGACGGTTGCAAGCCACGGCGTTGCTGGTATTTGTAGAAAAATATTTGCCGGATTTAAGGTTCAAGAGAGAGTTCGGATCGTTGGCCATGTACCGCGCCGTTACACGCAATATCGAGGTGACGGTCTCCCCTCGTTTCCTGGCCGACCGCTCGGCGCCGGACAAGGGACAATACTTCTGGGCCTACACGATCGAGATTTCCAACAACGGCGACGAAACCGTCCAGCTGAAAACACGCTACTGGCACATAACCGATGGCCAGGGCCGCATTCAGGAGGTTCGTGGAGCCGGGGTCGTCGGGGAAGAGCCGGTGATCGAACCCGGCAACAGCTTCGAATATACCAGCGGCGTCCCGTTGCCGACGCCATCCGGCTTCATGCTCGGCAGCTACGGCATGGTCAGTGACAGCGGCGAGCATTTCGACATCGAGATCCCCGCCTTCTCGCTCGACTGCGTGCATGCGTCACGGACGATCAATTGAGATTGGGTCAGTCGTATTGATATTGTCATGGCCGGGCTTGTCCGGCCATCCACGTCTTGGCAGCAACAAAGAAAGCGTGGATGCCCGGCACAAGGCCGGGCATGACGACGGAGCTATTGAGCTCCCTCTTCATTCGCGCCGATCTCATCGGGCGCGAAGTCATAAGTGCGATTGCAGAACTCGCAGGTCACGCCGATCTTGCCGTTCTCGACCATGTGGTCGCGATCATCCTGCGAGAAGCTCTTGAGCATCGCCTCGACGCTGCCGCGCGAACACGAGCATTGCGCCTCGACATTGGCGTTGTCGAAGACGCGCACGCCGCGCTCATGGAACAGGCGATAGACCAGCTGCTCGGTCGACAGATCCGGATCGATCAGCTCGATATCCTCGACCGTTTCGATCAGTGCCTTGCCTTCCACCCAAGCGTCGTCTTCCGGCGAAACATGGATTTCAGTACCTTCCGGCGCATCGCCCGGGTCGAGATCGGACGCGCGCATGCGATCCTCCGACTTCGGCAGGAATTGCAGCATGATGCCGCCCGCGCGCCAGCGATGGGTCGCACCGTGATCGCCGGAGCGTAGCTCCTCGGCCACGGCAAGACGCACGCGCGTCGGAATCTGCTCCGAGCGCAGGAAATATTCATGCGCGGCATTTTCCAGCCCGCCGCCGTCAAGCGCGACCACGCCCTGATAGCGGTTCATGTCGGCGCCCTGATCGATGGTCATCGCCAGATGCCCGTTGCCCAGCAATTCGCCGGGAGAATCCTTGCCCTCGGCAGTGGCCGCGGCAACGCGCGCACGATCGAACCGCGCGCAGGCGCGGATGCGCCCGCCGGTCGCGTAATCGACCACCAGCATGCGAACCGGACCATCGCTCTGCGTCTGCATGATAAAGCGGCCATCGAATTTCAGCGACGAGCCGAACAGCGCCGCCAGCGCGATGGCTTCGCCCAGAAGCTTCGAAACCGGCAGCGGATAATCGTGCCGCGCCAGGATTTCATCGACCGCCGGCCCCAGCCGCACCACGCGGCCACGCAGATCCAGCGCCGCCACTTCGAAAGGCAGGATGGTATCGTCGATCGATTGGGGAGAGGGAGTACGGGTCGGGATTTCGATGTTCATGGGGGCCGCGCCGAAGTTGAAAGACGTTTATCCGCTGGCGAAACCATCTGTTTTCGCTGCAGCGGGACAGTGACGAGCGAACGACACCGGGTCCGGATATGTCAGAAACAATCACGACGGCTTTGACCCAGCTGGTCCAAAGCCGTCGCGGAAATTACCGAA
>JAEYVN010000462.1 GCA_023431725.1 Pseudomonadota bacterium | reverse complement strand
GACATGACATTCAGCATTTCCATGTCGGAGAGCGCGAGACCCTCATACGTCATGAACACCTTAAACGAGGTGTAGCCGTCATGCACGAGCGCCGGCAATTCCTGACCAAGCACGGCATCGGTGGCGTCGGCGATGATGAGATGGAACGACACATCGACATAGCACTGGCCGTCGGCTTTCTTGTGGTAGTCGGTCACGACCTCGCGCAACGACTGGCCCTTCTGCTGCATGGCGAAGGGCAGCACCATCGTGTTGCCGCCGAAGGCTGCCGATCGCGTGGCTGAAGCAAAATCGTCGGCCATGACGATATCGGGGCCGGATGGCTGCGAAATATGCACATGGCTGTCGATGCCGCCGGGCAGCACCAGCTTGCCGGAGGCATCAACGACTTCGGTTGCCATGCCGAGATTGTCGCCGAGAGCGGCAATACGGCCATGCCTGATGCCGATATCGCAGGAAAATGTATCGGAGGCCGTCGCTATCGTGCCGCCGCGGATGATGGTGTCGAATGTCATGCGAAAATCCTGTCCTCCTCGATTTCTACGAGGACGACAGGATTATGCAACTGCCACAAACGGCAAAGCGCTCCCGAGGGGAGCGCCTGCCTGAACATCCGTGCAGATCTTGATTGAGGATCAGCGTCGCGCGGCGCTGGTGTCCGCCAGTTTGTAGCCGCGCTTGCTGGTGACGCGGCTGGCGATCTTCGGCGGCAATTTGGCCGACTTGCTGCGAACTGCTGCGACCTTTGCATTGCCCCCCTTGCCCTTGGCCAGTAACTGGACACGCTTCGATTTTTTGGCCTGCGCCGCCGCCAGCCGACGCTTGGCTTTCTCGGCAGCCTTGGCTGACGCGATCCGCGCATTTTCGAGCAGCCTGGCCATCGGCGCCTCTAGCGGCGCTGCGACCATGGTCGCGCTGGCACCGCGCGAGAGATCGGCAACGCCATCGCAGGGGGCATTGCGCGGCAGATTGACGGCCAGTTCGACTTCCTTGCCGTTGAGCCACTTTTCCGGTTCATGGCCGGTGATGACTTTTACATAGTTGCGGGTTTCCTCAGGCAGCTTGCCGCGGCGGGCAAGCCAATCGGTCACGCGGCGCGCACCGCCATTATAGGCGGCGGCGGCAAGTCCCAGATTGCCGAAATACTCCACATGCTGCTTGAGGAAGGCGGCCGATTCCGGCAGCGCTTCAATCGGATCGAACGGGTTGTTCAATCCGCGTTCTGCGGCAACGGCCGGCATGAATTGCGCGACGCCCTGCGCACCTGCAGGACTGACGACACGCTGCTTGAACTTGCTCTCCTGCCAGATCAGGCGTGCAAAGAAGCCCGTCGGCAAGCCGTTGGCCTCTGCTGCGGCGGCCAGCGTATCGCACACAGCCTCGATAGGAACATCCGCTGGAGCTTCCGGCGGTCCCTCCTCCTCACGCAACTCCGCAAGCTGCTCATCAATCTCCTCTTGCGGAACGGGATCGAGTGTAACTGTCAGGTTATTTTTTTGGCCTTCAGCCCAATTCGCGAAGTGAATCCTGGCCGGAAGCCTGTCCTGCTTCTCGATCTTGACAGCCTCGGCGCCGAATTGCGCAGACGAGGCAAAAAGCAAAGCACCAATGGTCGTAATGGCCATTTTCATGCCGACGACATCTCCCACCGCGCAGGCGGCGGTCGGCCGGCCAGCGGTCATCAGAGTGGTTAACGAGGATTTTCCCCCTCGGCGATGCTGGGCTGATGCTGGTAAAACGGGACGACTTTATGAAAAATATGGGACCGCCGAATGGTATTATCAGGAAGCCGGAACCAATCGCGAGCTGCTTGATCGCGAACTCTCATCCGATGGCGGCGTTAAGTGTGTTTTTTGCAGCAGAACGGCCAACAATTGCAGCATATTCAGCAATGGGCTGTGGGCGCCCGATCAGGTAGCCCTGAATTTCGTCGCAGCCGTCATTCCGCAGAATGGTTAACTGGTCAGCAGTTTCAACGCCTTCGGCGATTGTGCGCAGATTCAAATTCTGACCGAGGGCGAGCACGGCGCGCACGATGGCCGCACTTTGTGCGTTGCGGTCGAGATTTGAGATGAAAGTTCGATCGATCTTGATCTTGTCGAACGGGAACGATTGCAGATACGAAAGGGACGAATAGCCCGTGCCGAAATCGTCCATCGCAATACGTACGCCAAGTGCCTTTAGCCTGCGGAGAATGGAAACTGCGCGCGAATAATCGTCCATCAGCGCACTTTCGGTAATTTCGACCATCAGTCGCTCCGGCGACAGACAGTTCTCGAGCAGCACCGAATGGACGAGTGATACAAAATCGCCTTGCCGCAATTGGAGAGGTGACAGATTGATCGCGATCTGCAGCGGTTCGCGCCAGGAAGCCGCTTCCCGACAGGCCTCGCGCAATACCCATTCGCCCATCTCTCCAATCAGCCCGCTTTCTTCAGCAAGCGGGATAAACGTATCGGGCGGCACGAAGCCGCGGCGCAGATGATCCCATCGCAACAATGCCTCAAAGCCTATGATCTGGCCGGATATCCGTGCTTGGGGTTGGTAGAAAAGCTGCAACTCGTTGCGCGATACCGAGAGCGCAAGTTCCGCCTGCAATGTACGCCGGTCGTGCAGGGCGCGATCCATGTCTGCTTCGAAGAAGCGAATTTCGCCGCGACCTTCCGCCTTGGCACGATAGAGCGCGGCGTCGGCATTGCGAATGAGTGTGACACCGTCCGAACCGTCGGACGGGAACATGGCGATACCAACGCTCATGCCGATGCTGACCTTGCGGCCTTCGCAATTGATATCGCTTGAGACCACGCTAATGAGTGATTGGGCTAGGGCTGTCGCTGCGGCTGGCAAGTTCTCGTCCGTGCAGATCGCCATGAACTCATCACCGCCGAGGCGAGCAAGGAACACGTCACCGCAAGCGTTCCTCATGCGTTGTGTGATCTCGAGAAGGACGCTGTCGCCGGCCGCGTGGCCGTAAAGATCATTGACCTCCTTGAAGCGGTCCAGATCGATACAGAGGACGGCGAATTTCGTGCCCGCAGCGGTGGCGATTTCCAGAGTTTCAGCGAGGCGCAGCTTCAGTGCGGCGCGGTTCGGAAGATCGGTAAGGGAGTCATGATGAGCCAGATGCGCGATGCGGCTTTCGTTCCGACGACGCTCGGTGACGTCTTCGATGACGTTCAGGAGGTACTCCTGCTCATCGTCACTGCCTCTAATTGCAATGCGCGTGGAAATAATTTCGCGGTTCTGTCCGCCAATCGATGCAAATGAGATATTGTTGACCTTGAGTGGGCCCGCTTCCAAGGCCTCACGATCGCGCGCAATAATGGCGGCAGCAACCTCGCGAGGGTAGAGTTCCTCGGTCGTTTTGCCGATCACGTCTTCTTTCGGGCTGCCCATGAAGTTTTCGCTGGCCCGATTGATGAAAACATAACGGCCGCTTCGGGCATCCTTGACCACGAGCATTTCGGGAATGTTTTCGACCACCGCACCGAGCATGTTGCGTGCGCGTACGAGTTCATTCTCGGCCCGGCGCCGTTCAGTGATGTCTTCGTGGGTCGCGACCCAGCCGCCGTCACCGCTCGGTCTGTTGGTAATGCAGAAGGTGCGACCATCGGGGAAGTCGACGGTTCTGACGCGTGTCTCCCCGGCCTGCATACTGGTCACCACGTAGTCAACATGGGCATCGATGTCTCCAAGCATCGTGCCAGTCTTCTGCCGCAGTTCCATCACCTCTCGAAGCGTCAGGCCGGGCGTCACATCATCGGGAGGAAGGTTATAGAGCTCGATGAACCGTTTGTTGCAGATGACTAGTTTCCCGGCCGCATCGTACATGACGAGGCCGGGAAGCATGTTGTCGATCGCAGTATCAATTCGCGTGTTGGCGAGTTCCAGTTCGAGTGTTTTTTCTGCAAGTCGAGCTTCGCGCTCCAAAAGGGAGGACCGAGAGGTTGCAAGCTGTGCAAATTGCTGATTGAGCGCGTAGAGCAGCAGCAATGAGCAAAGGAGGGCCATACCCGTCCCGATCACGATCTGCAGCGCGCGGTATCGCCAACTCCCCAGAACCGCAGGTTCGTCAACGGCGACGTTCACGACAAGCGGGTAGTCTTGCAAGGGTCTCACGGCGAGGAGAGCAGGAGCGTTGTCGAAGATGCCAGGGGTGCGGAAGCTGCCCCCTCCCTCCGCAACGATACGGTGCCATTCGGATACGTCCGGTATCGTCTGTCCTGCATGTTCCTGTGTATCAGGATGCCGTACCAGTATCGTTCCATTCGTGCGCGCCAGCAGAAATGATTGATTGCGGCGCGTCGTGATCGAGTTGTAGATGTGCTGGAAATAGGACAGCTTGATGCCGGCCAGCACGACGCCGAGGAATTCCCCGGTCGGGCTACTGATGCGCTTGGAGAAGAAGACGTTGCGATTGTTGCTGATCTGATTATGCGTGAGATCGCTGATGAAGGTCTGCCTGCTTTTGTTATCCCGCGCATGTATGAAGTAATCACGCTGAGATAAATCGTCATGGTGGACCTGCCATATTCGCGTGTTGCTGGCGACGCGCCCATCACGATCGATTACGGCCATGAAGTCAGTTTGAGGAAGGCGGCTCAGCCGTTCGAGCAGCAATTCATGGGTTGATCGGCTACGAAGAAGATCGAGTAAGGCGGTCGGCGAAAGCGTGTCGCCGACATTGCCTAACCGGTCGGCAATGTCCGATGTGATGATATCGATGCTCTGGACAGAACGCTCGGTCTGTTCAGCGAGAACCGTTGCGATGTTGATCGTGTCGCTGGTGGCGTCGCGCAACGCATCTTCACGGAGCGCCATGATGGTCGCGCCGATCGCAAACACGGCAAGGCCGATCAGGCCAAGCGCGATGCTGATAAGTCCTCGAAACGAGATGCGATGGA
>JAEYVN010000461.1 GCA_023431725.1 Pseudomonadota bacterium | reverse complement strand
GGCAAATATCGCCCATTGCGTGGCCCTCGATTCCGGACATCCTCATGCGGCAGAGCCGCCGCTTGTATCCGCACAGTCTACTTGACGAGTGTCCGCATCCGTTCATTCCCATGCACCTTTGTGTGACGCGCCAGTTGCGCGGGCGCATCGGATGCCTGATCCGACCGCGCTGTTGCACTGCTGATGAACGGCAGAACCATCAATCCCACCACAGACGTCGCGGCGATCAATGCCCAGGCGAGATTTGATGTTTCCACAAATGCTGCCCTTTCGATCAAGGGCGCCACAAGAGCATGCACCGATGGATCGGCGAGCGCAGCCGGGCCAGCCGTCAACATGGCGGATGGAATGCCGATCGCAGTCGCCGTTGCTGCATCGCCAGCTTCGAGACGAGCCAGAATCGCGGCGCCGTGCGCCGGGGCGAGCCCATAGATGATGGTGTCGATCAATGCGAGACCGATTGCGCCACCAAGATTGCGCATCAGATTGAAAAGTGCACTTGCATCGGGCACTCGCTCAGGCGGCAGGTGGCCGAGCGCCAGCCGCGTCGGCGGCAACAGGCAGAACATGAACGCAATGCCACGCAGGACCTGCGGCCAGAACATCTCCTGAAAGTCCGTGTTGATCGTCTCGCGTGCGCTCAGGCCGAGACCGACCGCCAGCAGCGCAAAGCCGAAGGCCGCGAGGAGACGTGCATCGCATCGGCGCTCCAGCGCAACGGCTACAGGCGCCGTCAACAGTTGCGCAATGCCGGTGACCAGCATGATCTCACCGATCGCCAAAGCATCGTGCCCACGGACCGTCGCGAGAAAGACCGGCATGAGATAGACCGAACCATAAAGCCCGATCCCAAGAAGGAAGCTCAAAGCAGATCCGATCGCAAAGTTGCGATCCGTCATGAGACGGACGTCGATCAGCGGCCTTTTCGTCCCGATCGCGCGCCGTACCAGGATTACACCTGCCAGACCAAGCCATGTCAGGAGCGCTATAACGAGAGGCGATCGCCAGCCGTCGTGAGGGGCCTGCTTGAGGGCGATCTCGAGCGCAGCGAGGCCGGTGGCAAGCAAGAGAAGCGACCACAGATCGAGACGTCTCAGTTGACGCCAGTCCGGCGCCAGGCGTGGGAGCCATAAAAGACCGAGCATAGCGGCGACCAGCCCTGGCCCGACATTGACCAGGAAAAGCCAGTGCCACGAATACGTGTCGGTGATCCATCCACCGGTGATAGGACCGACCGTTGGCGCCAGAACAGCCAGCGCTCCGGCGATTGTGGTGGCGATACCTTGCAGGCGGACGGGAAACAACAGGAACACGGACGCAAACACGGCCGGGATGAGCGTTCCGCCGGAAAAGCCCTGAATGACGCGCCACGTGATCAGTTCGACAAAGCCGGTGCTTGCGGCACAGCCAAGCGAGGCGAGTGAGAAGACAAGAACGGCGCCGCTGAACAGCCAACGCATACCCAGGAGACGCGTGAGAAAGCCCGTCAGCGGGATGGAGACGACCTCGGCGATGAGATAGGCCGTTTGGATCCAGCTCATCTGGTCCGGTGGAATATCCACGGCCTTCTGGATCGTTGGCAGCGACGTCGCAACGATCTGCACGTCCAGGATCGCCATGAACATGCCAAAGCACATCACCGCAAACCCCGCGAGTGTGCGCGGGCTTGCAACGATTTTGTCCGGTTGCGTGACAGGCTGCTGTCCGTTCATGACAAATTCGCAATGTTTGCCTCTCGAACAGTGAACACACGAACAAGCCTTCTTATTCGTAAGGATGATGGTCGAATAACTTGAGGTCACCATGTGTTGCAGGGGCGATGGTCCACCAAAGAGAAGGAGCACGACCCATGCCCGTTACAGTCACGCTTTCCGGTGTCGCTACGGCCGTACCGGATCATGTCATACGGCAATCCGATGCTACGGCGGTGGCAACGCATTTGTTTTCGGAGAAAGTGCGAGGCTTTCGGCGCCTTGCACCGGTCTTTGAGAACGCAGGAATTCGTACGCGCTATTCGGTGCGACCGCTGTCTTGGTTCTATGAACCGCACGGCTGGTCGGAGCGCATGAATGCTTATACCGAGGGCGCGAGTCGCCTGTTCGTGGATGTCGCGACCCGGGCCATTCAGCAGGCCAATCTGACCGCTGCGGATATCGACACCGTCGTCGTTGTTTCCACGACCGGCTTTGCCGCGCCAAGCATTGAGGCCCTGGTCGCGGACGAGATGGGCTTCCGGTCCGATATCGAGCGTGTTCCGATCTTTGGCCTTGGCTGCGCAGCGGGTGTGTCTGGCCTCGCCATCGCCTCGCGCCTTGCGAGGGTCCGACCACGTAGCAAGGTGCTTTTTGTGGCAATCGAGCTCTGTTCGCTGGCGTTCCGGCTCGATGAAGCCGTGCCCGTCAATGTCGTGGCATCGGCATTGTTCGGTGACGGCGCGGCGGCCTGTGTTCTCAGCGCCGAAGGGCAAGGCATCGCGAGCGTTGAATCGACGGGCGAGCATCTGTTCCCGAATACGCTCGATATCATGGGCTGGAAGGTGGACGATCCAGGCCTTGGGATTGTCCTTGCGCAGTCGCTGCCGCCATTCGTCACATCGCATATCAGGCCCGCGATTGCCGGCATCCTTGCCCGCAATGCGCTTTCGCTGGGTGATATTGACCGGTTTATTTGCCATCCCGGTGGCGCGAAGGTCATTGATGCTCTGGAAGGCGCCTTGGCGGTCGGACAAGGTGCGTTGAACGATGAACGCGAAGTTCTGGCCGATTACGGCAATATGTCGTCGCCGACAGTCCTGT
>JAEYVN010000308.1 GCA_023431725.1 Pseudomonadota bacterium | reverse complement strand
GAAATCGGATTGACCCGCAGGGTCGGTGAACTCGGCGGGCCGACAACCTCGTACGTAATGCCGACCAGGCCTTCATTCGCGCCGCCCAGGAACAACCCGACGATCGGGATTTGTCCCAGCGCGTTGTTGAGACCATAGAGCGGCACGAAGGTGCCGCGCATGCGCACATCGTTTCTGGCGAAATCGATCGTGCCATCGACCGTCGCGCCGACGGTCGGGCCGCGCACGACACCTTCCTTCACCTGCAGCTTGCCGACGGTCCGTGTGAAATCGACTTTCATGCGCGTGAATTCGACACCGCGTGAATCGTTCTGCGCCGCGCCGACGACATTGCTCAGGGCCGGCTCGCCCCGCACCCAGAAATCACGGAAGTTGACGATGCCGTCCTGCGGTGCCTGATCGGCTGTCGGCGCATCCATCGCCACCCACATCTGGCCGCCGTGCATGCGCGGATAGGTATCGGTGAAACGCATCAAGGCGCCGGCATCGTGCGTCTCGAAATACATCACGTTCTTGCGCTGTGCCGACGAGCGCAACTCGCCGGTCAACGCAGAGTCACGGCCGATCTTCGAATTGAGCGAGAACGTCCGGATCTGCCCGTTGCGGCGCGAAACCTTCAGGTCCACGCCGCGCAGCGCCTCGCCGTGATGTCCGGCAATGGCGCCGAGACGAACATCGACGTCGAGGTCGAAGGCCTCCGTCTTCTGCTTTTCATTGCCATCGCCCGTGCCGAAAAACGCTTTCACAAAGCCCCGGCCGTCGTACACGTCGCCGCGCATCGAAACTCGCATGACGCCGTCGCCGCCGCGCTCCGCCTTGACGCTGGACTTGTCACCATCGGACAGCGCGAAGACCGGGAACACCGCCGACACCAGATCGCCCGCCGCATCGAGTTCGACCGTGCCGCGCACATTGGCGCCCGAACCATCGACGACGATGTCTTCAAAGCGCGTGGACTTCTCGCGACTGACCAGCGTGAAGACAGCGCGGTTGGCCTTGCCGGCGGGCTTGACCCACCCCGGCAACAGATTTTCGATCTTGGACGGCGTGAGATCGGCTTCGATCGTCAGCCGTGCATCCTTGTTGTCCGACACCTTGCCGCCGATCTTCACCGGTACCGGCCCGGTCAATGACGATCCGGTCGCAAAGCCGAAACGAGCCCGTGCCGCCTCGTCGAGCGTCGCCTGAACGCGCACGTCGGCTTCGGGATTGTCGTTGCTCTTGCGATAATCCAGCGCCGCCGGCGTGCCGTTGATGCGGACATCGCCCTTGATCTGATAACCCTGATTGGTAGCGCTGACTTTCAGCGCCTGCGCTTCAATCTTCTGGCCCATCACCATCTTGTCGGCGGCAAAGCCCGCGACATCGAGATTGATCGAATATTGCGTCGATCCGGCCGGAGGATCCGCGGTGATCGGCAGACCGACCGTGACCAATCCGCTGATGTTGCCGCGGCTGTTGGCGCTGTCCATCGGAATGGCCGCCTGCCCGCGCAGCCGTTCCATCCCCAGCAATTCAAGCGCGGCCGGTACAGGACCATCGATCCGGAACCGCGCCTGTGCGGGCGGCGCCTTCGGATGCGTGTCGGGGACTTCGAAGACGCCGTTGCTGAGCGTGAGCTTGCGGCCACCACCGACATCGACCACGCCCCTGCCGACTGAAACGACGACGCGCCGGCCCTTGATGCTGGTCTTGAGATCGGCTTCGGTGATCGGCGGCAATCCCACCACCGGGCTGATGGTGGCGTTGCGGACCGTCACATCGACCGACAATCCGTCGGAGGGAATGGGCGGCCCGCCTTCCTTGAGCGTTTCAATCGGAGCGTTGGTCGCAATGTCGACGCGTTCGATGTCACCGCCCTGAAGGTTTTCGGCGACCCAGTTGCGCACCTTGGTGGCAACGAAAATCGGCCACACCCGTTTGGCGACTTCGGTGCTCATCGGCGTCATCGCCAGTCCGATGGCCAACCGCGGATCGCTGCCGGAGAAGTCGACGCTGCCACTCAGCGAGCCGGCCACGCCCGCACCGCCAATGTCGCCCTGCACCAGATCGATACGGCGACGCATCAGATCGAGATTGGCGCGCAGCATGATCTTGTTCAGCACCATCGCCCGCGGATCGTCGGCGCCGCTGCTCAACACGATGGAGCCGCCGGCCACGGTCGCGCGCCACGGCTCGCCCGGCGCGTGCGGAGCTTCGATACGGCTGAACAAGGTGACCCGGTTCGCCCCGGCCTGGATCTGGAACGGCATGGCCAGATTGCGCCGCTGGGAGTCCCAATCGAGCGTCACATCGGCCCGATCGATGTTGACATGCCCGCCGACATCGGCGGGATCGCCGAGCGTGCCCGCGCCGGCGAAGAATTTGCCTTCGACAATGCGCGGCAGCGAATCCGGACCGATCTCGGCACGCATTTCGCCACTCAGCGGAATGTCGGCCTGGAATTGACCATCACCGATGCGCGTTGCCAGAAAAAGATCCTTGGTGGAAACGCGATCCAGAACGACCCGGACGGCTCTGCGCTGCACGCCGCTTTGCTGGATTGCCGCCAATAGCGACCAGGGTCGCTCCTCGTCTTCCGAACTCAGCCGAACGCTGATGCCGCCCCGCGGCCGATTGATGCTGAAATTGATATGCTCGAACGTCCAGTGCTTGTCGGTGCGCAAGTCATCGACCTTGAGCACGCCGTCCTTCAGACCGATTTCGCCAAGCCCCTGCCCGTCGAGCCCCCGCTCCGACATCCGATCGAGCCAGGAGATGAAGGCGACGAAGCGATCGGCGCCGGTCGCTTCCAGCGACTGCGCCGCAGCGGGGTTGGCGGGCGCTGTAACCGGGCTGGTGGACGCTGGCGGCACCGCAGCCGGGGGCACGTGGCCCGGCGCAAGCGCATCCGCGGGCCGCACGATGGCCGGCGTCGCGGCCAGAGGACGTTCATTGCCTGTGGAAATCGTGACCTGGCCGTCCTGCTCAATGCGAACTGACAGTTCCGCACCGACCAGGCTCACCCGCTGGGCGCGCAGCTGTCCGCGCAGCAAACTCGACCCGGAGAGCGCGACTTCCGCCTTCGGCGCACTCGCGACAATGGCGCCGTCAATGTCACGAACCTGCATGTCACGAATACGGACCGACGCGCGGCCTGTATGGTCGCGTTCGATCTGGGTGCCGCCGATGGCGACGCTGTGCTGCTGCCCGATCGCCTGCTGGACCGCCGACGAAATCCAGGGCGAGGCGTAATTAATTTCGATCGGCCCCGCAGCGAGCCGCAACCACAACCCGAAACAGGCGACAAACGCGAACGCAACCCCGCCACCGACACCGAGGATGATTCGGCGCGCGACCGGCCGGCGCAACTGACGCCTGACTCGCCACCAGATAAGCCTCGCCCGGCCTTTGAAATCCGTGCAGCGCGCACTCTCCCGATGCGCCCGGAGGGTGTCCTCCAGATCGCGCAAAGCGTCGAGTCGCGGTGCTTTTGCCGGTTTGGTCATGCCCGGTCGGACATCCCCTTGTCCGTTTGACAGACAGCTATCGCGCCGTCGGTCTGGTTGACCTGACTTCGGTTTTGATCGGACATGTCAAAATGCCCCTCCGCCTTCGCCCAAAGGCGGTACTTCGGGAGGCAGATTGACCCGCTGAAAGCGACGAAAGGAAGGCATATGACAAAGGCTCTGGTCGAAGGCAGCAAGGCTCCCGCCTTCAACCTCCCGGGCATCGGTGGCAGCAGGGTGTCGCTGGCCGATTTCAAGGGGCGCAAGCTCGTCCTCTATTTCTATCCCAAGGCCAACACCCCCGGCTGCACGCAGGAAGCCATCGACTTTTCCGGTCTCAAATCCGCTTTCGAGAAGGCCGGAACGAGCATCGTCGGGGTGTCCGCCGACCCGTTGGGCGCGCTCGACAAGTTTCGGACGAAGCATGACCTCAGCGTCGAACTCGGCTCCGACGAAAGCCACGCCATGCTGGAAGCCTACGGCGTGTGGGGGCAAAAATCGATGTTCGGCAAGAAATACATGGGCGTGAATCGAACGACCTTCCTGATCGGCCCGGACGGACGCATCGTGAGAATCTGGGCCAAGGTCAAAGTACCCGGTCATGCGAAAGAGGTCCTCGAAGCAGCCAAGGCAGTATAGATACTTTGCCTTTGAATCATTTGCGGAAAATTAACTATACATGGCTGAAATCGATGCTGTTTTCAGCGTCGGCCCGCCCGACGAGTCTGGCGGGAAATGTTCATGTCGTACCGGCCCACTCATCATCATCAGCGGCACCACCAGCCCCAGCCGAATGATGCCTGGGCTTACGAGCACGCGAACACGCCGCACCACCATCCACACGCCCATCAACACCCGGCGCCCCACCAGCACCCACGGCCACATCAGCGCCCTGTGCAGGCCCAACCGGTCCGCCGCAAGCACGCCGGCAATGACTACACGCTCGTACACGGCCGCCGTCAGGTGCGGCTTGGGCCAGTTGCGTTCTGGATCGTGGTCGGTGGACTCGTCACCATGGCGGGCTGGTCAGTCCTGACCGGCACCTATTTTGCGTTCCATGACGACGTCCTGAAGCGGTTGATCGCCCGCCAGGCCGAGATGCAGTTCGCCTACGAAGACCGCATCGCGGAGTTGCGCGCCCAGGTCGATCGTATCGCCAGCCGCCAATTGCTCGATCAGGAACAGTTCGAGCAGAAGCTGGATCAGGCGATCCGCAAGCAGGCCGTTCTCGAACAACGCGCGGCCACGCTCTCGTCTTTTCCTGACATGACCCCAACGGGGTCAATTCCGAAATCGTCAAGGAGCAGCGACAATCAACGCGGCTCTTTCCTGAAGCCCACCCCCGTCAACGAGAATGGCGTGCCTACGTCTTCCGAGCGCGAAGCACGGTCGCTCCTTCCATGGCGCAACAAGCCGCGCGGCGTCGAGGGAAGTCTGGTCCGAATTCAGGATTCGCTGGATCGGCTGGAAATGAAGCAGATCAAGGCTCTGAATAGCCTGGAGGAGAGCTTTGACGGTAAGGCGAAGCGCATACGCAGCGCCCTTATGGATATCGGCATCAGCGCCGGGCGCGCTTCTGCTCCACAGGCGGGCGTCGGTGGCCCGTATGTTCCAGCCAACCTTGCCAGCGACGAAAAGGCTTTCGAACGGCAACTCTATCGTATCAACATATCGCGCACTCAGGTTGAGCGTCTGACACGGACATTGAACGATATTCCGCTCCGCAAGCCGGTCACGGGCGAAATGGATACATCGTCAGGCTTTGGCATGCGCATGGATCCGTTTTTGCGTTCGCCCGCGATGCATACCGGCCTCGATATGCGCGGCAATACTGGCGAGCCTGTTCGCGTGACGGCGAATGGCAAAGTGACCATCGCTGGCGTGAATGGCGGCTATGGCAAGATGGTCGAGGTCGAACACAGCAATGGCCTTGCGACACGCTACGCTCATTTATCTGCGATCGATGTGAAGGTCGGGCAGACCGTCAAGCTCGGGCAGATCATCGGCAAACTCGGATCGACGGGACGATCGACAGGACCGCATCTGCATTACGAAACGCGAGTGGATGGCGACGCCGTTGATCCGCAGAAGTATCTGCGCGCTGGCGCTCGACTGAACCTCCATTAGTTCCGCAACACGCGTGTGAATTTTGCACGACGTCATCGCTGCTAAGCGACGTCTCGGAACTTGACTTCCCTGCCAGTTGATTCAGTCTTGCAATTGTAGACGCCACAAGCACGGAGGTCGTATATGGAACCACCGGCACATTTGGCCGCGATGATCGCCGAAGAATTCGTTCGGTCTGCGGCGTAGCGGCTTGAACCACGCGGACGGCTTGCCGGGATGGGCCTCAAGGGGCAGCATCAGTGAGGCATTGCCCCACTTCGGCCCACCCGGTTTAGCAACATTTCTCGCTGGATTGCAGTGACGCGCCTTCAATCGTCACCGCAAAATGTCCTTCCCGCTGGACTTGTTCACGGCTGACCACAAACTCAGTCGACGTCTTCAACGCTTTCAGGCCCGCCACCGAATGCTTTCTGCGCCAGCGCGGCGGCCATAAACTGATCCAGATCGCCATTCAGCACGCCGCCAGTATCCGACGTGGAAACGCCCGTGCGCAGATCCTTCACCATCTGATACGGCTGCAGCACATATGAGCGAATCTGGTGGCCCCAGCCGATGTCCGTCTTGGCTGCATTATCGGCGGCAGCCTTCTCTTCCCGTCGCTTGAGCTCCTGCTCGTAAAGACGCGCACGCAGCATGTCCCAAGCCTGGGCCTTGTTACGATGCTGCGACCGGTCATTCTGGCAATAGACGACAATGCCGGTCGGAATGTGCGTCATGCGAATCGCCGATTCCGTTTTGTTGACGTGCTGACCGCCCGCACCGCTGGCCCGCATCGTATCGATGCGCACCTGCGATTCATCGACATCGATCTGAATCCTGTCGTCGATCACGGGATAGACATTCACGCTGGCAAACGACGTGTGCCGCCGGGCGTTGGAATCGAACGGCGAAATGCGCACAAGGCGATGCACACCGTTTTCCGACTTCAGCCAGCCATAGGCATTGCGCCCCGAAATCTTCACGGTCGCCGACTTCAGGCCAGCCTCTTCACCCGGAGATTCTTCGAGGTACTCGACCTTGAACTTGTGCTGCTCGGCCCAGCGCACAAACATGCGCATCAGCATGCTCGCCCAGTCCTGGCTCTCGGTGCCACCGGCGCCGGCGTGCACTTCCAGGAAGGTATCGTTGGAATCGGCTTCGCCCGACAGCAGCGCTTCCAGTTCGCGCCGTGCGGCTTCCGCCTTGAGCGCCTGCAAAGCCTGTTCGGCGTCGGCAACAACCGACTGATCCTTCTCGGCCTCGCCGAGTTCGATCAGTTCGATATTGTCGTCGAGTTCCTGCTGTATCCGGCCAATGGAACTGAGCTGATCCTCGAGCGCGGTACGCTCCTGCATCACCTTTGATGCGCGCTGCGGATCGTCCCAGAGCGTCGGGTCTTCAGCAAGGGCATTCAGTTCGGCAAGACGTGCGTTGGATGCATCGAAGTCAAAGATGCCTCCTCAGCAGCCCGACCGACCGCTTGATATCTTCTACGAGGGCTTCAGTTTCAGCGCGCATAATCTTTTCCGCCGCGATTGCAGCCGCATTTAACGGCTGACCGTTGCCGACGCAACCCGTCCGCCGGAAATGACAAGGCCGCGCCCACATTTGGTGCGGCCTTGTGGAGAGAGTGCTGACAATCGCGGATCAGTACAGACCGCCGGTGCCGGAGCGGAAGAAGCGATCGTTGTTACCGTCGCCCTGATATCCGCCGCCGTAGCCACCACCACCATAGCCACCGCCCCCGTCGGAATAGCCGACGACCGAATAGGAGTCCGGTGGTGCCGTACCCGGCTTGAAGGCTTCGAGAATAACCCTCTCAGATCCGGCGCCTGCACGCATACCGCTCTTGGGGTCGATGCGGATCAGCTTGATACCCGCCGGCACGCGGAACGGCACCGCTGGCTTGTCGGCCAATGCCACCTTCAGGAAATCGCGCACGATCGGAGCTGCCATCTGGCCACCGGTCGCACCACGACCCATCGGCTTCGGCTTGTCGAAGCCAAGATAGACGCCGACAGCGAGATCCGGTGAGAACGCGACAAACCACGCATCCTTTTCGTCGTTCGTTGTGCCGGTCTTGCCAGCAACCGGCTTGCCGACTTCGCGCACGGTGGTTGCCGTACCGCGTTGGACAACCCCCTCCATCATCGACGTGATCTGGTAGGCCGTCATCGGATCGATCACTTGCTCGCGCTTGTCGATCAGAACCGGCTCAGCCTGGTTCGACCAGCGATCGGCTTCGCAACCACGACATTCACGCTGGTCGTGCCGGTAGATCGTGTGGCCGTAGCGATCCTGGATACGGTCGATCAGTGTCGGTTTGATGCGACGTCCACCATTGGCGAACATCGAGTAAGCGGCCGTCATGCGCAGGGTCGTCGTCTCGCCGGCGCCAAGCGCGAACGAAAGATATGGCGGCAGATCGTCATAGACACCGAAACGCTTGGCGTATTCGGCGATCAGCGGCATGCCGACGTCCTGCGCAAGGCGCACGGTCATCACGTTGCGCGAATGCTCGATGCCGAAACGCAATGTCTGCGGACCGTAATACTTACCGGTCGAATAATTCTCCGGCCGCCACACACCGAGGCCCGGGCCCTGATCAACCTCGATCGGAGAATCCATCACAACAGTCGACGGTGTGTAGCCGTTGTCGAGCGCCGCAGCATAGACGAACGGCTTGAA
>JAEYVN010000187.1 GCA_023431725.1 Pseudomonadota bacterium | reverse complement strand
TATCGTGAGCATGCTAAGGAAGCAGCGCCCCACGTCCTCGACTTTCAATGTGAACTCATGATCGATGGCCGCACGCTGGCGCGGCCCGTCAACTATGCGCTTGTGCGCATTGTGCCGTCGGAGGGTGCAGACATAGATCCGCGCGCACGGCCTTTTGTGGTGGTGGATCCGCGTGCCGGACACGGTCCGGGCATTGGCGGATTTAAGGCCGACAGTGAGATTGGCGAGACGCTTCGGGCCGGTCATCCCTGCTATTTCATTGGCTTCTTGCCGGAACCGGTATCGGGTCAGACCATAGAGGACATTGCACGGGCGGAGGCGATCTTTCTCGAAACGGTGATCGGCCTGCACCCGGACGCTGTTGGCAAACCTTGCGTGATCGGCAATTGCCAGGCCGGTTGGGCCGTCATGATGCTAGCGGCCATCAGGCCGGAATTGTTCGGCCCCATCATAATTGCCGGATCACCGCTGTCTTACTGGGACGGTGTGCACGGAAAATATCCGATGCGGTACACCGGCGGTTTGCTGGGTGGCAGCTGGCTCACGGCGCTGGCCAGCGATCTGGGGTGCGGAAAATTCGATGGCGCCTATCTGGTTCAGAATTTTGAGAACCAGAACCCTGCCAACACCTATTGGACCAAACAATACAATCTGTACTCCAAGATCGATACCGAAGCGGAGCGATACCTCGGTTTTGAGCGCTGGTGGGGCGGACACGTGAATCTCAATGCCGATGAAATTCAGTTTATCGTCGATGAGCTCTTTATCGGAAACAAGCTTTCCGCTGCCCAGATCAAGACTTCCGACGGTATGGCTGTTGATCTTCGCAGCATTCGTTCACCGATTGTCGTCTTCTGCTCCCGAGGTGACAATGTCACCCCGCCCCAGCAGGCACTCGGATGGATTCTCGATCTGTATGAGAGTGTCGATGAAATCCGGTCCTACGGTCAAACGATCGTCTATTCGATTCACGAAACCGTCGGCCATCTCGGAATCTTTGTTGCCTCGAATGTTGCGCGCAAGGAACATCGCGAATTATCGGACAACATCGAATTGATCGATACGCTCCCGCCGGGATTGTACGAGGCAACCTTCGAAAAGCCGGGCAATCATGAGGCCAATTCGAATCTGATTTCCGGCGAATGGCTGATGCGATGCGAAATGCGAACACTCGATGATATCCGGGCGCTTGGCGGCAACACCGGCGAGGACGAAAGGCGCTTCGCGGCTGCGGCGCGGGTTTCGGAGGTGAATCTCGCCCTTTATCGCGCCTATTGGCAGCCGTGGATCAGGGCCAGCATCAATCCGATTATGGCAAATTGGGTGCGCAGGTGGCACCCGTTGCGTCTTCAGTACGAAATATTTTCTGGAGCCAATCCATTCATGGCGCCGGTGCAGTCAGCTGCGAGCAGAGTACGAAAGGAGAGAGTCCCGGTCGCCGCCGATAATCCATATCTGGCAATGCAGGAGACATTGTCGGACCAAATTGTGGCCGGTCTCAACGCGTGGCGGGACGCGGCGGAAGCTATTGCGGAGCGCACATTCCTGTCGGTCTATGGCTCGCCCGTATTGCAGGCGGCATGTGGGATCGATACGAGCCATAAAGTGCAGCCGCGGCGGAGGGCTGCAACCAGCCCGTTGCACCGGCAATTGGTGGATAGCCGCATTGCTGAGCTGAAATCTCAGATCAAGACCGGGGGTGTCCGGGAGTGCGTTGTGCGTGCCTGCCTTTATGTCGGGATGGCTCGCAAGCGCGTGGATGAGAGAGGATTCGAACTCGTTCGTCAGATGCGGTCGGCCTCGTCCGATCATGAAAAGCTGTCTCCGGGCGCTTTCAAAAAGCTCGTGCGCGAACAGTTCTTCATGCTGCTGATCGACGAAGAGGCAGCGCTTGCCGCTATTCCATCATTGCTGCCGCAAGGCATGGCCGAACGGCGAGCCGCGTTGGAGGTCGTACGAAAGGTGATGCGCGCCGTCGGAGAAGTATCCGGCGAGGCGAAACAGCGGCTGAAGCGGGTGACGTCGCTGTTCGATGAGCAAAGACCATACTTGATGACGGTTGAAGCGCGCGCCCAAATGTAGAGAAACCCGTGATGACGAAGGTGTCTCCAATGGCAAATCCAAGAGCGGCCGTTTCTGAAGTCAGGCAGACGAAGTACGACAGACTCATCGCCATGGCGAAGATGGTGCCGGCGTCGCCGACGATTGTCGTTCACCCTTGCGATGAAACGTCATTGCGTGGCCCGGTGGAAGCGGCGGAAGAGGGGATCATCACCCCGATTCTGGTTGGTCCGGCTGCCAAGATCGCAACGACTGCGCGCGAAAACGGCATCAATATCGACAAGTTCGAGATTGTTGATGTGCCGCATAGCGACGCCGCCGCCGCAAAAGGGGTTGAACTGGTTCGTGCAGGCAAGGCGGAATTGCTGATGAAGGGAAGCCTGCATACGGACGAACTCATGAGGGCTGTAACCTCGTCAGCCACCGGACTGCGAACGGAACGCCGCATCAGCCATGTCTTCATCATGGACGTGCCAACGCATGCCGATACCCTCATCGTCACCGATGCCGCCATCAATATTGCGCCCGATCTCGACGTGAAAAAAGACATCGTTCAGAATGCGATTGATCTGTTTGTTGCCGTCAAGAAGGAAACACCTCGCGTTGCCATTCTTTCGGCGGTGGAAACAGTGACGACGAAAATTCCCTCGACGATCGAGGCCGCGGCGCTCTGCAAGATGGCAGATCGCGGACAAATTTCGGGCGGGATTATCGATGGGCCGCTGGCCTTCGACAATGCCATCGATATGGAGGCAGCGAGGATCAAGGGCATCAAATCGGAGGTGGCTGGACGGGCGCAGATCCTCGTCGTGCCGAACCTGGAAGCCGGCAATATGCTGGCGAAGAATTTGATCTTTCTATCGAAGGCCGATGCCGCTGGACTTGTGCTCGGTGCGCGCGTGCCGCTCATTCTCACATCGCGCGCCGACAGTGTTCGGACCCGGCTTGCGTCCTGCGCCGTTGCATCGCTTTTTGCCGATACAAAACGTCATACAACGTCGTTGTCGGCAGCGTGACGCCATGGACGCGATCCTTGTTGTCAATGCGGGGTCCTCGAGCGTCA
The DNA here is from genome assembly GCA_023431725.1 of Pseudomonadota bacterium. Lineage (GTDB taxonomy): Bacteria > Pseudomonadota > Alphaproteobacteria > Rhizobiales > Xanthobacteraceae > Pseudorhodoplanes. The sequence goes on along the minus strand of JAEYVN010000187.1, from coordinate 345 downwards.
AGTTTCGCGTCTACAGCGTCGTCGGCGAGGGCGGCCTGGAGGAAATGATCAGCGGCCAGTTTGATGGGATCGGCATTCGTCCACGCTTGCGGGCAAGCGACAGCGCCGGAGTGAAAATGATCGAACGCGCCTACGAAGCGCGCGACATCCAGGATGTCGAAACCGCCATGCGCGTCGCCGGTGCATGGTTGAGGGATGACCGGAAACTGACGTTTCGTGCGATCGGTCATCGCGTGGTGCACGGCGGTCCCAAGTATAGCAGGCCGATCCTCATCGATCAGAATCTGATCGATGAACTCGAGCGGTTCGTCCCCTTGGCGCCGCTGCACCAGCCCAATAATCTCG
>JAEYVN010000132.1 GCA_023431725.1 Pseudomonadota bacterium | reverse complement strand
GGCCAGGGCACCTCATCCAGATACTTGTCCGGCCACGGGATGAATTGCGCACCCTGATGCGTGAAGCTGAAGGGATCGTAGAAGTGAAAGGTATAAATCAGCTTCTTCTCATTGAAAGTCTGCGGATTAAGCGCCAGCAGGCCCTCATATGACGACACGCAAGCGCCGGTGAGAACCACCGTCAGATCGGAAGATCCCCGCCGCGCACGATCAATTAACGTCTTTGCCAAGGACTCCCATCGCTGCTGTTCCTCACCTTTGCATTTCAGGCGCGGCTCATTGATCAGCTCCAACGCCACATGCCGATGCTGCGGACCGAACCGCCGAGCCATATCCTCCACAACGTCTGCAAACTTATCGAATGCAGGAGTTCCCGCACCCTTCACCACCACATGCTGTCCCCAGACAGGATGACGGCTGTTGGGGTGCAGATCGACGATCACATTCATGCCCGCGGCACGAATACGATCGACGGCTTCCGATAGCCTGCGATAAACAAACTGCTTTCGCTCGCCTTCAAAGACGATAAACGGCGCGGGGTCGACCGGAAGCCGGACCGTATCGAAGCCGACCTGTTTCAAGCGTTTCAATTCAGCAAGATCCGGCGGCCTCGGAACATCCTTATAGGGTGGCCACATTATGCCGGAACCAGGCGCCGGCTCATACCTTGGCCATGTGAACCACTGTGCCACATTGATCGCCCGACGCACTTCAAAAGCGGATGCAGCACCGGGGCTGAGAATCAGAAACATGAAGGCAATCGCCGTCATGACCTGACGGCTGGCGCATGCGGCTTGCCATAGTGCTGGTGTCGATCGAACCAATGAATACCCACGCTTGCATTTATGATTTTCCGATGCGCGCATATTGCCGATCAAGTTCGACCGCTTGATGTCACACAGACATGGCAATGACTGTTCAACGTTACCTATTACGGCCGCATGATACTGGCGTCATCGTATCTGCGGATCTTTGACGTACTTTCGCCACGCGACGCGTCAATGCTGATCTTGATTTACGCTTCTCGTGTAATTTCAACATCGACATCGGAGATCATTGATGCTGCGAACGTATATTCGCTCGCTGAAGTTCCTATCACGATCGGTAAGATATGCCTTTGGCAAGTTCCCGAGAGAATGTCCGCTCTGCAGCTATCACGGAAAATTCCTCGGCTACGGATATCCCTACGTTTGTGACATCTACTGCCCGCAGTGCGGATCGCTTGAACGTCACCGTCTGCTCCACATCGCCAATCAGCAGCACGACTTCTTCAGAGACAAATCGGTTCTTCACTTCGCGCCGGAAGTGGCCATCAAGACAATGGTGAACCAGGCCAGCCCGAAATCATATATTACCGCCGACTTGTTTGCCGACGGCGTCGATCGCAAGGAGAACATTGAAGCGCTCACGATCGAGGACAATTCATTCGATGTCGTCATCTGCCTGCACGTTCTCGAACACGTGGATGATCGCGCCGCAATCTCCGAGCTCTATCGCGTGACCAAACCCAATGGTCTCCTGATCGCCATGTTCCCGATCGTGGAAGGCTGGCAGCAAACCTATGAGAATGTCGAAAAGTCCGGACCGGACGATCAGCTTCTGCATTTCGGTCAGCACGATCACGTTCGCTTCTTCGGAAACGATGCTCGTCAGCGGCTGTCGCTACCGGGCTTCTTGGTCGATGAATTCACGGCCGTAGAACCCTACGTCTCCCGATACGGGCTGTCGCGCGGGGAAAAAATCTTCCTGTGTCGAAAGCCGGCCGAGCAGACGGCGTTGGCTTAGTCACCGCAACACGGACAACCGTTGATGCGTGCAACAGTGAACGAAGGATCGATGGCGGCGCCTGATACCTCGCGGCCATCGCGGCCTTCGCTCACCAAGATCGCAGCAATCGGCGACCAGATCGTCGTCTCGCTGACGAACTTCGCACTGACGTTGGCGATCGGTCGCTTCTTCTCGGCGGAGGAATTTGCGTCCTTCGGTATCGGATTGTCGATCGGACTGATGGTTCAGGGCCTGCAGCGCCATGCCCTGACCATTCCGCTCACACTGCAGCGGGACGCCAGAATCGAACGCCGGCATGCCGCAATCCTCGCCCAGCAATACATCATCCTGTTGTGCGTTGTCGCCACGGGCCTATTGATCATCGGCGGCGCCCTGCTGCTATCGCTGCCGCGTTATGGCTATCTCGTTGCGCTCGCCAGTTTTGTCAGCCTGATTGTCTATCTTCAGCTGGAATTCTCCCGAGCCTTCCTGATCAAGACCAAGCGCGCAGGCTTTCTGCTCGCGAGCGCCGCCTGGTATGGCCTTGTCTCACTGGCACTGGCCGCCGCCGCCATGCAGCACCTCATCCGATACGAAACGCTGCTGATCGTGCTTGGCGCAGCCATGTCGCTGCACGCGCTCGCCCTCATGCTGTGCGCCGGTACGCCCGCCTGGGGCCGCGGCCGCACGCTGCTGCGCCATGACCTCCTGCGCTACGGCGGCTGGTCAGCGGCGGCGACGTTGACCTACAGCGGCTATAACCACCTGCCCCTGCTGTTGCTGGGCGCGATGGCGGCGCCGATTCATGCCGCCATCTTCGTTGCCACACGCAGCCTGATGCAGCCGCTGCAGATCATCATGCGCGGCCTCGATATCGCCGATAAATCAGTCTTCGCCAAGATCGCGCGGCAGCCTGATACGCGTGACACGCTGGTTTTCACTCTCAACTGCGCGGCCTTCTATGCCGTCATCAGCCTCGTCTATTGCGTCACTGCGGGCCTGTTCGCCAATCAGCTCGTGGCGCTCGCCTATGGCGCGAAGTTCGAAGGTGTCGGCGGCGCACTCCTGGCCTGGTTGCCGGTTTATGTCCTGATGGGACTTGCGATGCCGCTTGAATCACTGGTCTATGCGCGGCGTGACTTCGGCCATTACTTTATGTTGCGCGGCATCGCCTCGGTCCTTGCCTTCGGCCTGAGCATCCCCCTCTCGATCCAGTATTACGAAACCGGTGCCATTGCCGCCTGCGCGGCAGGCTGGCTGCTGGCTGTCGGCGGTACAGTGATCAGACTGGTGCGGAGCACACGATGACGCTGACCAACAACGCCCTCATCGTGTTTTCGGCCGTCGCAGCCACGCTCGTGGCCGCCGGCCTGACGCTGTTCGATCCGTCGAGCCTGATAGCCATTGCGGCTGCTCCGCTTGTTGTCGGAGGGGCCCTCCTCCTCTGGGGCGTGGTCCATGGTCACAGGATGGCGACATTCATCCATCTGTTCCTGGCCGCCTTTCTGATGCACGCGGTATTCCGTATCCGCGACTACCAGGACAAGGACGTCGACTTCCAGGTCATTATCAAGATTGCACTCTGGGTGACCGTCGCAACGGTTGCTATCATTCATGCGCGGCGCTGGATCGATCTATTGCGCAACCCAGTCAACATCCCCTCGGCCCTGTTTCTGATCTGGCTGTTTGCGACGGCCATCGTTTCCCCGAATCCGACCTACACCACCGTTTCCGCCTTCACCATTTTTGCGTGCGTTGTTTTCTCTGCTTACGTCTTTTCAAAATTCGAACCGGTGGAGGTCTTCGCGACCCTCATTCTGGCCATCTCGCTATTCTGTGCGATTTCGATCGTCGTGTATTTCGCGATCCCGGAATTCGGCCGTTATGTCTACTGGGTGAACCAGGAGCGCTTTGTCAGCCCGCGCCTCGCCGGCATCGCCGGCAGTGCGAACAATATGGCGCTGATCGCGGCCTTCGGTCTGGTGGTGACTGGCCTCTACGCCCGGGAATTCCATCGCATGAACAGGCTGCTGGTGCCGATGGCAGTACTATTATGCGGCGCCGCATTGTTGATGACGAATTCCAGGTCGCCGCTGGTGATGGCGGTCATAATCGTGCTCTCGACCTATGTTTTCACCTGGAAGCGCCTCTATGCCGGCCTGTTCATCGCGTCCGTAGCGGCCTTGATGTTCGCGGCCCTGATTCCCTTCGGCCAGGAATTCCTGCTGAAAGCCGTTTCTCGCAGCGGCGATGTTGGTGAGGTCACGTCATTCACCGGCCGTACCGAGATCTGGTACGCCGTCCTCAAGCTTGTCGAGGCACAGCCCCTGATGGGCTACGGCTACGCCAGTTCGGTCTTCGTTCTGCCGGAACACGCGAGCGACGTCGGTTTCGCCACATCGCACGCCCATAATGTCGTGTTGCAGCTTCTGCTGACCACCGGCTGGATCGGCATCGTGCTCTTTGCCCTGTCGATCGCCGGTGTCACGCTGCGCGCGATCGTTTACCGCGACCGGATTGCCTTCGGCATGATGGCCTTCGTCCTCCTCAATGGCATCACCGAATCAAGCGGCTTCACAACACTGGCCAATGTCTGCTCGCTCGCTTTCGGCATCGCCGTAGCTCTCCCGGCATCCAAGAGACCCCATGAAGACCATTATTCATATCAGCGCAGATTTTCCTGACCCGATCGTTCCAGGCAAAACCAGGGCTGTCGCCAATCTGCTGGCGGCGACACACGGCTTCCGGCACATCGTCTATTCGCTGAACCGCACCCACAGGCCGGGCGTTGCCCTGACACGCTTCGACCATGAGCATACGGCCATCGCCTATGGCGCACCACCTTACGGAATCGGCCTCGAACGCTTCCTGCGACCGGTCGCCGCCGCGATCATCGCTGACCTGGAACAGCGCGGGATTGCCGCCGATCTCATTCACGCTCACAAGTTTTCAGTAGAGGGGTTGGTGTCCGCTGACATTGCCACGGCCCAGCAATGCCCTTTCATCTGCAGCCTCTGGGGCGATACTGACATCAGGATCTTCGAATTCAAGCGGGGATTGCGATCGCGCTATCGGTCCGTCGCAACAGCGGCTCGCGCCCTGCTGCCCGCCGCACCATGGACCGGAACCTATTTCCAGAACGCGCTGCAACTCTCTGATGAAAAGGTCCAACTGCTGCCGGTGATGACGGCAGCCGACCACATGCTCGCCCCGACCGTCGCAAGCGGACCCAATCTGATCAGCGTATTCCATCTCGATTCCTGGAAGCGCAAGGGGTTCCAGCAACTCGTGCGGGCGGCGCGTCTCGCCGCACGAAGCATTCCTGGGCTGACGATCGACGTGTACGGCACAGGCCGGCAGCAATCCATCAAGGCAGTTGAGGCGATCGTGCGCAGGCACAACGCCTCACCCGTCGTGCGCATCATGGGCGCTGTGCCGCATGGCAATATCCAGCAGGTGATGAACGGTTATGCCGGCTATGTCATGGCGCCGCACCGCGAGACCTATGGCATGGTCCACGTCGAGGCTCTGCTGGCCGGGCTGCCGATCCTATGGTCACAGAACCGTGGCATCGATGGCCTGTTCGAAGGCTACGATGTCGGCTATCGCGCTGACCCGACCTCTGTGGAGGATATCGCACGCGGCATCGGCGTTCTGATCGAGCGGGAGCAATCCATCAAGATCAACATCGCTCACATGCAGCAGCACCGGATGCTGGAGCAGGTCCGCCAACGCAACATTGCTGACAGCTATGCAGCCATTCTGGCAGCCGACGGGCGTGTTTCAGCTGGCCCAGCGCCGGAGAACCGGCGACTGGCCAGTTAGAGCGTTTCCTCAGTACAAAAAGCTAAACTCCGGCTTTGATCGCGTCAAAGCCGGAGTTCTGGATACTACTGGCGCCAGATGCCACGCGTATCGTAGACAACGGCACCATTTCGTTGATCTGCAGCAACGCGCCGGAAGGCCTCGTGGTCGACCAGCACGACCAGGATGCCCGTGTCAGAGAGCGCTTCTTCCAGATCGATTTTCCTGACGCCACGCTTCTCCAAAGTCTTCGGCAGCGTCTCGACAAACGGATCGACGACCGAAATCTTGTCGCCGTGGCGCCTGGCCAGATCTTCGACGATCTCGAGCGCGGGACTTTCCCGCAGATCATCGACATTGGCCTTGAAGGTCAGGCCAAGGCAGATCACGTTCCGCTCCGGGTAGGCATCGATCAACCGCTCGACCTGCTCCGCAACATAGTGCGCCTTCCCGTCATTGACTTCGCGTGACATCCGGATCAGTCGCGCCTCGTGCGGCGCCGCATCGACGATAAACCATGGATCGACGGCGATGCAGTGACCACCAACACCCGGCCCCGGATTGAGGATTTTCACCCGCGGATGACGATTGGCGATTTCGATGACATCCCAGACGTCGACATCGACATGATCGCAAATCAGCGACAGCTCGTTCGCGAAAGCGATGTTGGTGTCACGGTAGGCATTTTCGGTCAGTTTCACCATTTCAGCCGTACGCGCTTGGGTTTCCACACAGGTCCCGCGCACAAACAGTTCGTAGAACTGTCTCGCACGGTTCGCGCAGCGCGGTGTGAGACCGCCGACGCAACGATCGTTCTGAACAAGTTCGATCAGAATGCGCCCCGGCAGCACGCGCTCCGGACAATAGGCGATACACACGTCCGCTTCGGCATCGGGTTCATCGGGATTTGGAAACGTCAGATCCGCACGCATGGACGCCAGGATCTCGCAGATTTGTTCAGTCGTTCCTACTGGGCAGGTCGACTCCAGAATGACGAGACTGCCCGGTGTCAGATGATCGGCGATCGACCTCACCGCCTGATAGACATGTTCGACAACCGGCTTCTTGTTACCGGTGAGCGGCGTCGGCACCGCAATCAGGAAGACATCCGCCCGTTCCGGACTGGTGCGTGTGCGCAGCCTTCCGGACATCACGCATTTTTGCACCAATCCATCGAGGTCAGCTTCGGCAATATGAATGTTGCCGGCTCCCACCGTCTCGACGACAGACGGATTGATATCGACGCCGATGACATTGATTCCTCTACTTGCAATCAAGGCTGCTGTCGGCAATCCGATATAGCCAAGCCCGAGAACACAGACGGACGACACGTCATACCGCATACTTCAACTCCTTGTTGTTCGCAGGAAATACTTCGTTCGACAGGATATCGATGATGCGCTCACTCGCATGGCCATCGCCGAACGGATTGTGCGCGCGGCTCATGTTCAGGTAGTGCTGACGATCCTGCAGCAAGCGCAGGGCCTCGCCGGCGATCAGCGATGGATCGGTACCGACGAGCAATGCCGTCCCCGCTTCAACACCTTCCGGCCGTTCGGTCGTATCGCGCATGACCAGCACCGGCTTGCCCAGCGCTGGCGCCTCTTCCTGCACGCCACCGGAATCCGTCAACACGAGGTAGCTTTTGGACAGCAACTCAACGAAGGGAACATAATCCTGCGGTGGAAGCAGATGGATGCGTGGGTGGTTGCCGAGCATGTTCCGCATCGGACCGACGACATTCGGATTGGGATGGACCGGAAAGACCGCAGTGACGTCCTCCCGCTCAACGATCTTGAGCAAGGCAGCAGCAATGCGCTCCATGCCGCCATCGAAATTCTCACGACGATGCGCCGTGACAAGAACGATTTTTTTCTGGCCTTCGCCCTCGTCCGGCAGATGCTGGCTGACGGAGTCTGGCAGCACCGGTCTGTCATCGAGACGCTGTTTGGTCGTCAGGAGCGCATCGATGACAGTATTGCCGGTGACGAATATCCTTTCGCGCGGAACATTCTCGCGGATCAGGGCTTCGGCCGCCCGGGCGGTAGGAGCAAAATGCAGCGACGCGATCGAGCCAACGACCTTGCGATTCACCTCTTCCGGCCATGGGGAATAGATATCGCCTGACCGCAGGCCGGCCTCGACATGATCGACGGGAATCTTGCGATAGAAGGCCGACAACGCCGCCGCCATGGCCGTGGTCGTGTCGCCCTGAACCATCACACGATCGGGCTTGACCTCCGACAAGACTTCATCAAATCCCCGGATGATGCGCGATGTCATCTCAGGCAGGGTCTGGTTCGGCCGCATGATGTCGAGATCGAGATCCGGCTCGATGTCGGCGATCTCAAGCACCTGATCCAGCATCTCCCGATGCTGCGCGGTCACGCACACGGTGACGTTGAAATCCCGCTCGCGCTTCAAGGCATGGATGACCGGAAACAGCTTGATCGCCTCCGGCCGCGTACCGAATGTCACAAGAATATTCATGCCTCACCCCCGCGCTCCTGATTCAGTCCCACGCGCAGGCCGAGCGCCCGCGCGATCACTGCCTTTCCGAGAAGACCGGCGAACTGCGCATTGGTGCTGGCGTATCGCCACCACATCCGCCGCGGCTCCTGATAGGTGCGGTAAAGCCACTCGAGCCCGGTCTTCTGGAAGAAGTCCGGCGCGCGCTTCACATGACCGGCCAGCACATCGATGCCGCCGCCAACACCCATGATGAACGGCACGCCGAGCGCATCGCGGTACTTGTGCAGAAACCGTTCCTTCTGCGGTGTGGGCATGCCGATGAAGAGGCAATGCGGTGATGCAAAGCGGATCTCATCGATCACGTTCGCTTCTTCCTCAGCCGTGAAATAGCCGTCGCGATAGCCAGCGAATGACAATCCGGGCCAGCGATAGAGCGAGTTCACGACAGCCCTTTCGAGCACCTTCTTCTTTGCCCCGAGCAGATACGGGCGGAAGTCATGAACCGCGCAGATCTCAAGCAACCGCTCCATCAGATCGACGCCGGCCACACGATGCGGCACTGACAGCCCGAGCGCACGCGCGCCCCAGACGATCCCCATCCCATCCACGCCGATGATGTTGCTTTCGACGACGTCGCGCCGCAATTCAGGATCGTGCCGTGCCTTTACGAGCTTAGCGACATTGACCGCGACGTGCTGTGTCGGCTTTCGCGACAGCATCGCATCCACTGCCGTGGACACAGTCTCATCGAACGTCAGAAGATCGATCGGAATTCCAAGAAAATCCGCTCTCATCGTGTTGT
>JAEYVN010000053.1 GCA_023431725.1 Pseudomonadota bacterium | reverse complement strand
GAGTCCGGACGGATCTTCATCACCGATCCCGCGCGGAAAGTCCGGGAACGGGCGGCATGACATTCGCTTCCGCAATCTACGTCGGATCGGTCACGCATCGCAGATTGCGCCCCAAGCGATACCGATTACGCCATGCGGTGTTCTGGACTCTGCTGGATCTGGATGAAATCGATCACCTTGACAAACAGAGCCGGCTTTTCTCTCGCAATCGCTTCAACGCCGTAAGCTTCTTCGATCGTGACCACGGCGATCAGAGCGCGACGCCGTTGCGGCTGCAGATCGAGCGGCACCTCGGCGCTGCCGGACTTGATCTTGAGGGCGGGCCGATCCGCCTGCTGTGCATGCCGCGGATCCTCGGCTACGGTTTCAACCCGCTCAGCATCTATTTCTGTTATCGCACTGACGACACACTGGCAGCCGTAGTCTACGAGGTCCGCAACACCTTCGGCCAGCGGCACAGCTACCTCATTCCCGTGAATGAGAAGAGCGGGGCGATCCACCAGACCTGTGGCAAGGATTTCTACGTTTCGCCCTTCATGGATATGGACATGCAATACGACTTCCGGCTTACGCCGCCGGGCACTACCGTATCCGCCGTCGTGACAGCCGGTGATGCGACGGGGACACTCATCGTGGCTTCGCTCTCTGGACGACGGCAGATATTCAGCGAAGGCGTGATGATTGGCCTTCTCGCGCGCATTCCAATGCTGACCCTGAAAGTCATTGGAGCCATTCACTGGCATGCCTTGAAAATGTGGCTGAAGGGCTTCCAGATCACGGTGCGGCCCTCAGCGCCGGACAGCCCCATCACCATCGTCCGACCCGGAAACAACTGACATGACGTCGACGGAACATCGAGCCCGGCTCCTTCGCCGTGAGCCATCGCCGTCTGCCTTTACACGGTTGTCGGAGGCCATCATCCGAAAGCGCCTGAGCTTTCTCGATGTCGGCAGCATCACCATTGTCCTGCCCGACGGCACAACATTGCGACACTGCGGCCAACGCCATGGACCTCACGCCGAACTTGTGATCCGGCAGTGGCGCGCCTTGTGGCGCCTGATGACCGAAGGCGACATCGGCCTGGCCCGATCCTACATTGAACAGGATTGCGACAGCCCGTGCGTGAAGACCCTCATTGCCTATGGCGCAGCCAACGAGCAAGGACTGAGCAAGGCTACGCCGAACTCCCGGCTGAATCGGTGGATCGACCGGCTACGGCATTGGCGCCGCTCCAACACACGGTCAGGAAGCCGGCGCAACATCGCGTCGCATTACGATCTCGGCAATGACTTTTACGCGCATTGGCTGGATCACGGCATGAATTACTCCTCGGCGATCTACGTCGATCCCGGCGAACCGCTGGAAATTGCGCAGCAAAGAAAGCTCGACCGCATCATCCAGTTGATGGAGGCCGGTCCGGGACAAGACGTCCTCGAAATCGGTTGTGGCTGGGGCGCACTTGCCGAGCAGATCCTGTCCACGGATGTCGCGAGCCTGACTGGTCTCACCCTGTCGGTCGAGCAGCAGGATTATGCACAACAGCGCCTCGCGCAGTCAGACGCCGCCGCCCGGCACGACATCCGCTTGCAGGATTATCGCGACGTCAGCGGCCGGTTCGACAGAATCGTGTCGATCGAAATGGTCGAGGCCGTCGGCGCGCAATATTGGCCGGTCTATTTCGGCAAATTGAGGGAGTTGCTCGCCGATGATGGCGTCGTCATCCTGCAGGCGATTACGATCGACGCATCGCGATTCGATGCCTATCGCCGTCAACCCGATTTCATTCAGCGATTTATTTTCCCCGGCGGCATGTTGCCGACTGCCGAGTTGCTTGAGCATCACGCGAAGAATGCCGGCTTGCAGCTGATCAGCACGGACACGTTCGGCAATAGCTACGCTTATACATTGGCCGAATGGCGCCGGCGGTTTCTCGCTGCTTGGCCAGAAGTTGAAGTCTTGGGATTTGACGCTCGCTTCAGACGCATGTGGGACTATTATCTTGCCTATTGCGAGGTCGGCTTCGAAACGCGTGCGATCAACGTCGGGCTCTACCGCTTTAGACCCACTGATGTCCTATCGGGCGAAATATAACATCCTTAGGCGTCTCCAGCGGGCCTGACGCAATCAATTGGGACTGAACCAGTCTGGCCACCAATCCGAGACGGCGCGATGGAGCTCAATAAAAGCGGATACAAGCCAATGCCGTGCTCGCGCTGCGTTCATTCTGGCCCGCTAGGCTCTTCAGGGAGGCATGCACCGAGTCGTACGCAAATCGAGTGTCGTACAAAAAAACCGGAGGCCGGCGGACGTATCCGCCGACCTCGCTCGAAAATTGGCCTGGTTTTACTTCTTCGGCATTATGACTGAATCGATCACGTGGATGACGCCGTTAGACGCCTCGATATCTGCCTTCAGCACTTTTGCGCTGTCGACTTTGACTCCACTGGTAGCATCAATGGAAATTTGACTGCCCTCGACCGACTTTGGCTTCAGCTTTTTGCCGGCGATGTCCTTGGACATAACCTTACCCGGAACCACGTGATAAGTCAGAATCGTCACGAGAGACTTCTTGTTCTCGGGCTTGAGAAGGTTTTCCACCGTGCCTGCCGGCAATTTGGCGAACGCTTCATCTGTTGGCGCAAAAACCGTAAACGGCCCGGCGCCCTTGAGCGTTTCAACAAGACCTGCTGCCTGCGCTGCAGCGACCAGCGTCTTGAACGATCCTGCGCTGACGGCTGTATCAACGATATCGGCGGCCCGTGCATTCGTCGCCGCAAGTGTAAGG
>JAEYVN010000013.1 GCA_023431725.1 Pseudomonadota bacterium | reverse complement strand
TTCGGTCCTGCACTCGCCCCTAAGAACTGCAGGATATCGATCTTACGGCCCGATCCGGAAGAGCTTCGGATTCCTCAGCCCCCAGCCCCCCGGGGTTCAACGGATCGGGTCATTTCTACCGCGTACGGTTCAATCCCCAATTGCTTCGAGGCCGGCATCTGCCGGCCTTTTTTTATCAGGGCTGCAGTTTGATTTTGGGAAGTTCGGCTTTTGCTCCGCCGAAGATGGTGCCGGGCGCTTCGAATTTGCCGCGCTGAACCATGACCACGACGGCATCGGCGTCGCTGTCACTTTTCAGGACTTCAGAAAGCGATCTTGAGAATTGCTGTGCGTCACCTTTCCAGTCACCCAGCTTGACCCAGCCGCGCACAACATTCGAATAAGTCACCGTATGTCCGGTGTTCTCACCGCGGCCAATCTTTACCGGCACCCGACGCTTGACCGGACAAAGCCAGACCTCACCGTTCTGGCCGGGCGACTTTGATGCTGCGACATCGACCGTAACGTTTCCGTCTGCAACGGCCACGCTAACAGGAATAGGAACAGGCGCACTTGTGCGCGCAATCTTCAAAGCCCGCTCGATCGCTGGCTTGTCATTGCCAAGAACATGCGTTGCGCCATTGATGACGAGTTGCGGCGTGTAGACCGCACGATCACCGCGCAGACCAGCATAAGCGCGCTGTCGTTTGGAATGACTAGGCAGCGCCAGTGTATCTTTCCAGCCGAGATAATCCCAGTAATCGACGGATAGACTGATTGGCAGAATGTCTGGATCTTTCGCCAGCTCGCTGAGCAACTTGTCAGCGGCGGGACAAGACGAACAGCCCTGGCTCGTGAAGAGCTCAATCACCACACGCGAGTCGGCAGCAGCGTGACCCGTTGCGAGCGCAAACCATGCGCTGCAAATCACAGCCAGATACTGTGTGAAGGTTCGAAGACGCATGCTGCTTCCAGATAGACTTTACATTAACACGAAGCCCGTCGCCTCCGTGCCAGTCATAATCAGCGCCGTCAGAAGCCGCCACTCACTTCCCGGTTACATATTTGGATTGCATGCTCAATGATTGGCAAAAGCACGGCAGGCCGACACTCGATAGAGTGTCGGCCCAATTATACACAGCAAGTCCACAGACTTACTACGAAAGTCCTGCCAAATTCAGGCGGCAAGCTGACGCAAGACGTACTGAAGGATGCCGCCGTTCTTGAAATATTCCAGTTCGTCGAGCGTATCGATCCGGCAAATTAACGGTACCTGCTTCGTGGTGCCATCGGCCATCTCGATTTCTGCGGTCAGGGTCTGGCGCGGCCGCAGTTCTCCCTCGATGCCACGGATGGTGACCTGCTCATTGCCCGTGAGGCCGAGCGTTTGCCATGATGTGCCATCTTCGAACACCAGAGGCAGGACGCCCATCCCGACCAGATTGGACCGGTGAATCCGTTCGAAGCTCTGGGCGATAACTGCTCGAACGCCGAGCAGGATCGTGCCCTTGGCCGCCCAGTCGCGCGACGAACCGGTGCCGTATTCCTTGCCGGCGAACACCACGAGCGGAACCTTGTCCTGCTTGTAGCGCATCGCTGCATCGTAAATCGGCATCTGCTCCTTGTCGGGGTAGTGAACGGTCACACCACCTTCAACGCCCGGCACCATCTGGTTCTTGATGCGGATGTTGGCGAAGGTGCCGCGCATCATGACTTCATGGTTGCCGCGTCGCGTACCGTACTGATTGAAGTCGATCGGCTTCACATTGTGATCGACCAGATACTGTCCGGCAGGCGAGTTCAGCTTGATCGAACCGGCCGGTGAAATGTGGTCGGTCGTGATCGAGTCAAGGAATAGCCCCATGACGCGCGCCTTGATGATGTCGGTCGGCGGCGTCGGACGCGGCTGCATGCCAACGAAATACGGCGGGTTCTGCACGTAGGTGGAATTGTTGTCCCAGCCATAGGTGAGACCGCCGGTCACCGTAATCTTGCGCCAGTTGGTGTCGCCCTTGAATACGTTTGCATACTTCTTGGCGAACAGCTTCTTGGTGACATTCTTGCGGATGAAGGAGTCGATCTCCTTCGCGGTCGGCCAGATGTCCTTGAGGAACACCTTCTTGCCCTGCTTGTCGGTGCCGATCGGCGTCTTGACCATGTCGATCTGCATCGAGCCGGCAATGGCATAGGCGACGACCAGCGGCGGCGAGGCGAGATAGTTCGCGCGCACGTCCGGATTCACGCGGCCTTCGAAGTTGCGGTTACCCGACAGGACCGCCGCGGCGACGAGATTATTGCCGTTGATGGCCTTGGAAATCTCTTCCGGCAGCGGGCCAGAATTGCCGATGCAGGTGGTGCAGCCATAACCGACGAGGTTGAAGCCGAGCTTGTCGAGGTCCTTCTGCAGGCCCGATGCGGCGAGATACTCGCCGACCACCTGCGAGCCCGGCGCGAGCGAGGTCTTCACCCACGGCTTGGAGGTCAGACCCTTCGCCGCCGCCTTGCGGGCGAGCAGACCGGC
>JAEYVN010000557.1 GCA_023431725.1 Pseudomonadota bacterium | reverse complement strand
CCCCAGATCAGATCGAGATTATGGTCGGGAAGCAGATCGCAAGCCTCTTTGACATGGTTCCAGTCATTGAGCTCGAACGCGATGTGATGCAATCCGCGCTTGGGACCCGACAGAAAATTAACTGTGTGATGGTCCGGATTGCAACGCATGAAGACGAAGAAATCGCCGATCCAGTCCGACACGCGAAAGCCGAGGATCTCGGTGTAGAATTTCACAGTGGCCTGGATATCGGGCGTGAAGAAAGCCGTATGGCCAAGCTTGCGGGGAGCGACGCCGTGGTTCTTCGGCCGGGTATCGGTCACAATCCTGGTAGTGATCAGGTCGACGTCGAGACCTGACGGGTCGGTGACAGAGAGCGTGACAGGCGTGTCCGGTGCCGCATCCGACCTGCGCCGCACTTGAATGCCTTTCCTCTCCGTCTCGGCTGCGAAAGCATCAAGGTCGGCATCAGGCGCAAGCTGCAATGTCAGCTTGGTAACGGCCGGCGCCGAGCCTTCCGTCAGAACGACAGAATGGAAATCGGATGGGCAGGCTAGATAGGCTGTCTTTCCATCACGCTGTACCTCGGTTAAGCCGAGATACTTGGTGTAATAGGCGATCGCCCGCTCCATGTCGGGAGTTTCGAAGGTCGCGTGACCGATTTGCTTCACGCCGCTCATAGCGTTGTCTTTCCAGTTCTTCAGGGTATGAGATAGTTAATTTGGCTGCGTTTGGCTTGTCTCAACTCTCGCCAAAATGGGTATAGGCATATTCCAGGAAATCGGCGGTCCGTTCCCGCGGCAGGTTATGTCCGCAATGACCAAGCAGGTGGATATCGGCGCGCGGCAACTTGCGCGCCAGCACCAACGTGGTCAACTCGGGCGGGCAGGGCTGATCGTCGCGCCCGTGCAGCATGACGACCTTCGCTTTGATGCGGGCGATTTCGTCCTCACCGAGAATGGCCGCATCGAGCAGCTTTTGCCGCGGCTCGGCGAACAGCTCGCCGAAATAGTCCGGATAGCCCGGCTGGGTCAGCAGGGACCAGCGATCCTCGATCATCTGGTCCGATATGCTGGCCGCTGAATACATCATGCGACCCATAATTTTCTTCATCGCGGCGCGGTCTTCCGGCATCGACCAGAAGCCGTTCAGGGCATCGTTGATCGGATAGGCGACGCCGACCGAGCACGATGTCATTGCCTTCACGATGCGTTCATTGCGCGACGCGACCTTCAGGGCGATCGCGCCGCCCATCGAATGCCCAATAATGCCGACAGGCCCGGCGGGCATGAGCGCCAGCATGGCTTCGGCTTGACGAACCCAGAGGTCTACATCGAACAGCGGGCGGTTCTTGTTGCGGTCCGATCCGCCAAAGCCGATCATATCCATGCCGAAGATGTGAAAGCGCTTGCTCAAAGGATCGAGTACGGGGCCATAATTGGCGTTGATCGAGGTGCCTGGTCCGACACCATGGATCATGAGGATCGGGAAGCCCTCGCCGGCTTCGAGATAGTTGATCTTGTGACCTTCGAAGGTCGTCTGTTTGCTCTGCATGCTGTCAGGTCTCGGCACTCAATCGAATTGCTGTGCGCCGGGCACGACCTTCAGTGCGGCGGCCGCAACCTGCCGGTCCTGCTCGCCGGTGCCCGAGCCGATGCCGATCGCGCCGACGACGCGGCCGTCGATGATGATCGGAAGACCACCAGGCAGATTGATGCGCTTACCTTGTGTCGCGATTGCCAGCTTGATGTCGACGCCGGCGAGGATGTTTCCGGTCGGGTCACCGTAGGATGCTGCGGTCTTGGCCTTCATGAGCGACGTTTCCATCGACATGTCAAAGGCCCCGTCCATGCGGGCGAAAGCCAGAAGGTGTCCGCCGGCATCGACGATCGAAATGCATTGCGGGACTTTCATTTCGGTCGCCTTGGCGATGGCAGCGGCCAGCATCTTCTCGGCGCCGCTATAGCTCAGAACCTTGGTTTCGATTGTAAACGACATTGTCCTTCTTCTCCTCACTGGCGTTTTTGCTTGCCGACGACGTCGACGTGATATCCCGCCACTTTCTGGTAATCGGCGAATATTTCACGCAGCTTTTCTGGTGATACGACATCCTCGATCTTGTCGAATGTCTTGCCTTCGGTCATCTTCTCGACCGTATCAACGATCAGGTTGGGTGGCGCTGTGCGGTTCTGCAGGACGATACGCGTCGTTGCGGGGCGCCGGTCTGCCTCATATTTCTGTAGCGCTCCCCGGACATCACCTGACGACTGGCCGAGCTGACGTGCGAGGTTGTCAGCGTCCAGGATCGCCTGTGCGCCACCATTGCCGCCGCGCGGAAACATCGGATGCGCAGCATCGCCAAGCAGGGTGATCCGTCCGTCGGTCCAGCGTTCGAGTGGATCGCGGTCCACCATCGGATAAGCCAGAATCGGATCGGTGCTGCGGATCAGTGCAGCCACATCCATCCAGTCGAACTTCCAATTCTCGAAGATCGGATAGAAATCCTCCAGCCGTGCAATCCCGTTCCAGTCGGCCTTCACAGCCGATTTGCTGTCGACCTCGACCACCCAGTTGACGAGCTGGTTGCCGTCCTCGTCCACATTGTCGCGGATCGGATAGATGATGATGGTGGCATGCATGGCGCCGACCCGGGCAATGCTCGACCCGGTCAGGAACGGCTTGTGGCGGGCGACTCCGCGCCAGAGATTGATGCCGTGGAAGCGGGGCTCGCCTTCGTTCGGGTTGAGCGTCTTTCTGACAACCGAATGGACTCCGTCCGCGCCGATCAGGGCGGCCCCGGTGTGGGTGTCCTCGCTGTGGCTGCCGCTCCTTACAAAGGTTGCAGATGCTGAATTTTCGTCCTGCGAAACACGAGCGCATCGGTGTCCAAGGCGGAGCGCATCGGGGCCCATGCGCGCCGTGACGGCGTCGACGAGGACCTTATGCAATTCGGAGCGATGAATGGAAATATGCGGCCACTGGTGCCCGGCGGCCTTGCCCCACGGCTCGCGGTAAACAAGCTGCCCGCG
>JAEYVN010000439.1 GCA_023431725.1 Pseudomonadota bacterium | reverse complement strand
CGCTCTTCGCGCTTGCGATCGTTCGGATCGAGCAGCTTCTTGCGCAGGCGGATCGACTTCGGCGTGACTTCGACCAGTTCGTCGTCCTGGATATAGGCGAGCGCCTTTTCCAGCGGCATCTTGATCGGCGGCGTCAGGCGCACCGCTTCATCCTTCGACGTCGTGCGGATGTTGGTGAGCTGCTTGCCCTTCAGCACGTTGATCTCGAGATCGTTGTCGCGCGTATGTTCGCCGACGATCATGCCGCGATACACGCGCGAACCCGGATCGATCATCATCGGGCCGCGATCCTCGAGCTTCCACATCGCGTAAGCGACCGCTTCGCCCTGATCGTTGGAAATCAGCACGCCGTTGCGGCGTCCCTGCACTTCACCCTTGAACGGCGCATATTCATGGAACAGCCGGTTCATGATGGCGGTGCCGCGCGTATCGGTCAGCAATTCGCCCTGATAACCGATCAGGCCGCGCGTCGGCGCATGAAACACCAGGCGCTGGCGATTGCCGCCGGACGGCCGCATCTCCAGCAGGTCGGCCTTGCGCTCCGCCATCTTCTGCACGACGACACCGGAATGCTCCTCATCGACGTCGATCACGACTTCTTCGATGGGTTCGAGCAACTCGCCGGCTTCGCCACGCTTGTACACGACCTTCGGGCGCGACACCGACAATTCGAAGCCTTCGCGGCGCATCGTCTCGATCAGAATGCCGAGCTGCAATTCACCGCGTCCCGCAACTTCCATCGCGTCCTTGTCTTCGGACTCGGTGACGCGCAGCGCGACATTGCCTTCCGCTTCGGCCAGCAGCCGGTCGCGGATCATGCGGCTCGTCACCTTCGAACCTTCGGTGCCGGCCAGCGGCGAGTCGTTGACGCGGAAGGTCATGGCGAGCGTCGGCGGATCGATCGGCTGGGCCGGCAGCGGCGTATCGACATCGACAGCGCAGATCGTGTGCGCGACGCTGGCCTCCGGCAGACCTGCGATCGACACGATGTCGCCGGCCTCGGCTTCCTCGAGCGGAACGCGCTCGAGTCCGCGGAAGGCGAGCAGTTTCGAAATGCGGCCTTCCTCGATCAGCTTGCCGTCGCGGTCGAGCACCTTGGCCATCTGGTTCGGCTTCACCGAACCGGATGTGATGCGACCCGTGATGATGCGGCCGAGGTAGGGGTTGGATTCCATGATGGTGCCGAGCATGCGGAAGGAGCCTTCTTCCGTCTTGGGCGCGGGCACGTGACTCAGGATCAGTTCGAACAGCGGCGTCATGCCGCCTTCTTTCGGTCCGGTCTCGCTGTCGGCGAACCAGCCTTCCTTGCCCGAGCCGTACATGATCGGGAAGTCGAGTTGCTCGTCGGTGGCGTCGAGCGCGGCAAACAGGTCGAAGACCTCGTTGATGACGTCGTTGGGGCGGGCGTCGGGGCGGTCCACCTTGTTGATGGCGACGATCGGCTTCATGCCCATCTTCAATGCCTTGCCGACAACGAACTTGGTTTGCGGCAACGGACCTTCGGCAGCATCGACCAGCACGATCGCGCCATCGACCATGTTCAGGATGCGCTCGACCTCACCGCCGAAATCGGCGTGGCCCGGCGTATCGACGATGTTGATGCGCGTGTCCTGCCAGATGATGGAGGTGGCTTTTGCAAGAATGGTGATGCCACGCTCACGTTCCAGATCGTTGGAATCCATCGCGCGTTCGGTGATGCGCTGGTTCTCGCGGAACGTACCGGATTGCTGCAGGAGGCGATCGACCAGAGTGGTTTTGCCATGGTCGACGTGCGCGATGATCGCGACGTTACGGAGGTTCATGTTGTTGGGCCCAAAAAACAAAGCGCGGACCCGTTGGATTTGTTGGTGGGGGGTCCGCTGCTGTTGCGGCGCAATATAGTCAGGATGAGCCCGGACGCAACCTAAGCGTTCTTTCACTTGACTTTTGGCGCAATTTAGGATTTATTTCCTTCCATCCCGTCCCGCTGAAGGGGCGTTTCATGAGCGTCGTGAGACGCGGGGCGGGATGCGGTGGCCGTGGCGCGCCTGAGACGTGAGGCGCAACACGGTCGGTTCAAGCCGCGTCCCGCCGCGCTAGCTGCCGGCGTTTCGGTGGAGGAACGTCCACTGGGGACGATGGAGCAGACCGCAAACACCGCGTGCGGAACGCCGGAGTCTTTCGGCGGTTCGTGGTGACTACGCTCGTGTGGATACTCACTCACATCCCACACGGGGCTGCGGGCTCAGCTGGAAGCCCGGCGTTCCGCGCGCCCTTCGTCGAAGGGCATCAAGCGGCGGACTTGGACTACGGGCGCGCCCGCGCCGGCTAAAAAATGGGGCGGTTTTCGCGCGTCTGTCTTTACCCTCCCCCTTGTGGGGAGGGTCGAGCGCCGACGCTGAAAGCGGAGGCGGTCGGGGTGGGGGTTCTGGTCGTGAGAACAACAATTACCCCCACCCCGCTCGCTACGCTCGCGACCCACCCCACAAGGGGGAGGGTAAAAACCTCAACCAACCCGAGCCAGAGCGTGCGTCTGCATCGAGCCCGCGTCAGGCGCCGCCAGCGCAGTCTGCCGCTCGGCGATGGCGTGGCGGGCCTGTTCGGCGGCCAGTTTCAACGCGGCCGAGCGGTTCTGGTCGAGTTTGCCGGCCGCCATCTGGCGGATGGTGCGGGCGACGATCGCATCGATCTCGGCGCGCAGGATATCGAGATCCAGCTGGTCGCCACAGGTGCGGGCGCGGCCGACCATGCCGATCAGGGCCTCCAGGTCATTGCGATCGCTGGACGATCCGCTGGTGCGGGCAAAACTGGTCAGCCAGGCGGCGCCGGAGCCGAAAAACGACATCAGCATCAGGCCCCAGTAGAGCGTGTCGCTGTAGCGGTCGAAGAAGGTCTTCTGCTCGCCTTCGAGATAGGCCAGGGCGCCCGGATGAACGGCAATGCTGGCGGCCTTGTCGGTGTCGGGACCTTCGATCCTGCTGAAGGCCGGGAAGTCGCCGCCAAGCGCCTGCTTGGCCGCGAACAGCCAGCGGGTGAAATCGCCCGCCACCTTCTCGTCCATCGATCGATGCGCGACGATGTAATGGGCAACGCCAATGGTTTCGACGGCTTCTGCCGGCCGCGCACCGGCAAAGAGGCCAGCCGGGATCTCGGTCGCTT
>JAEYVN010000541.1 GCA_023431725.1 Pseudomonadota bacterium | reverse complement strand
CAGAACAGGCGCTCGTACCCGCATTGCATCTGGTCGGCGACCACACGTGGGTGCTGACCGCACAGAATGGTCTCGGCAATGCAGACATCATCGCCCGGCACGTGCCGTTCGAACGCATTGCGATCGGCACAACAAGTTATGCTGCGGTGCTCAAGGCTGCCGGGCAACTCGTGCTCCAGAACGGCGGCGATTTGAGAATTTGGCCCGCCAATGGCGAGCGTGCTGATGCCGTCGAGCGTTTGGCGGAAGCCTTCGCCGCCGCCGGCGTCGACTGCAAGGCAGACCCCGGAGTCGAGAGCGCTATCTGGGAGAAAATTGCGTTCAACGCCGCGATCAACTCACTGACCGCCATCACACGCTACACGGTCGGTGAGCTCGGAGACTTCGAAGCCGGCCGCACGCTCGCCGAAACGGTGGCCAAGGAAGTCAACGATGTCGCCCATGCCCGCGGTGTCGCGTTCGATCTGTCGCGTGTCCACGGGTTGCTGAAGCTTGCGTTCACGCATCATCGCGCCCACCAGCCCTCGATGCTGCGCGACATCATCGCCGGCCGCAAAACCGAAATCGAAAACATCAACGGTGCCATCATGGCCGAGGCGCGGCGAGCGGGCCTCGAAGCACCCGTGACCGAAACACTCCTGCACCTCGTGCGCCTGATCGAGTGCAGACCAAACGTTCATTCCGGAGAGCAATCTTGAGCAAGGACGCCCACCCCAAGCCGCCGATCATCCGCGAGCACGCCGTCCCCACGCCCGGCAGTCAGCCCTATATCTGCATGGAAGGCCCGGATCGCGCGCTGTGGTTCTGCGAGAGCGGCACCTCGAAAATCGGACGCTTTGATCCCGCCGATGCAACGTTCCGCGAGTTCGACATTCCTGCTGCCGACGCCACACCAATCGGCATCACGATCGGCGCCGACGGCAACATGTGGTTCTGCGCCAAGAAGATCAGCAAAGTCGGCCGCATCACCATGCGTGGCGACATCACCCTCTTTGACCTGCCGACACCAAATGCTCAGCCGGACGGCACCCTGATCGGCCCCGATGGCAATGTCTGGTTCTCCGAAACCGAAGTCAGCCAGATCGGCCGCATCACACCGGACGGCAAGGTGACGGAATTCTCGACGGGCATCTCTTCGGGTGCACGCCCGCTCTCCATCGCCGAGCGTGATGGCGCCTTGTGGTTCTCGGAAGCATCCGGAAACCGCATTGGGCGCATCACCACCGATGGCGTGGTGACGGAATTTCCGATCCCCAGTCACGACAGCCAGCCGCGCGCCATGGCCACCCATCCGGATGGCTCCATCTGGTTCGTGCAAACCTCGTCCAATTCACTGGGGCGCATCGACCGCGACGGCAACATCACGGAGCACAAGACCACGACACCGAACTCGTCGCTGCGTGGCGTCTGTGTCGGCCCCGAAGACGATCTCTGGTTCACCGCCAATGCCGTCAACAAGATCGGACGCATGAAGCCCGACGGCACGATGGTCGGCGAGTATCCCATTCCGACACCGAACGCCGGCGCGCGCTGCATCGGCCTGATGTCGAACCGACGCATGTACGCGACGCTGTTCGATGTCGGCATGATCGCCGAAATCATTCCGCAATAAACTGCTGCAGATAGACTGAGGACTGGCATGGCGGTCGAGAGAATTGAGTATCAGGCAGGCAGCGTCAAAGGACATGGCGCGCTGGTCTACAACGACAAGATCAGCGGCAAGCGCCCTCTTCTGCTGATCATGCCGAACTGGCTCGGTGTGACTGAAACGATCATCAAGCGCGCGGCCGAGATGGCCGGCGACAAATATGTCGCTTTTGTCGGCTGCATGTACGGCGAAGGCAAAACCTGCGACGGTCCCGAAGAAGCCACCGAATGGATGACCAATGTGCGCCGGGATCGCGTCGAGGGTCGCGCACGTGTGAATGCCGCACTAAACACGATGATTGCGGAGGCCGAGAAGCGCGGCATCGGCGATGCATCGAAGACGGCCGCCGTCGGCTTCTGCTTCGGTGGCGGGAACGTGCTGGAATTGGCACGCAGCGGAGCCGAACTGGATGCCGTTGTCTGCCTGCACGGCGATCTCGCGACCACCCTGCCGGCAAAGAAAGGCGACATCAAAGCGGCGATCTTCGTCCTGCACGGGACCAAGGACCCGGTGTCGGGCAAGGCCGATCGCGACGCGCTGGAAGCCGAACTCGATGGCGCTGAAGCCAACTGGCAAATGCTCGATTTCGGCGGACGGCTGCATTCCTTCACCGAAGAAGAGGCGAATGTTCCCGGCATCGCTCTATATGACGCCGGCGCCGCACATCAGACTTACCGGATGCTGGATGACTTCATCCAGGATGCTTTCAGCAAGAAGCTCTGATCGATCGAGGTAACAACTCTTAGCCTTCGGGCGGGACGCTGCGTCCCGCCCCCACCCCTCCTACCGAGGGGAGATCCGCGGCCAACGCGGACTTTCGAAAAAACTTGATTTAGGGAGAACCAGAATGATGTTGCGTCTGCGTGTGCTCGCGTGTGCGCTGTTTGCTGTTTGCACGACAACGGCCAGCGCTCAAAACTATCCCGATAAGCCCATCCGCATGATCGTATCGATTGCCGCCGGTAGCGTGACGGATGTGATCATGCGGGCGGCGGCAAAGGAAGTGGAAGCAAAGCTCGGCCAGCCGATCGTGATCGAGAATCGCGGCGGCGCCGCGGGCATCCTCGGCGGACAGGCTTGCGCGCAAGCTCCGGGTGACGGCTATACGCTCTGCATCATCTATCACTCGACGATGTCCTACAATCCGGTGATGTTCGACAAACTGCCTTACAACCCGGAGACAGACCTCCTTCCGGTCACACGCCTCTTTCTGTTGACGGAAGGCATTTTCGTAAATGCCGATCTCCCCGCGAAAACAGTCGCCGAATTGAAAGCGCTCGCTCAGGCCAAGCCGGACGGGCTCAATTACGCGACGCTCGGCAATGGCTCGTTTCCCGACCTGTTCCGGGTCTGGCTGAACAATCAGTGGGGAACGAAAATCGTCGGCGTGCCCTACAAGGGCGGCGGCCCGGCCGCGCAGGCATTGGCTGCAAATGAAGTGCAGCTGACACGCTTTGGTATTGGCAACTTCCGGGGCGCAATGGACGCCGGCAAGGTACGCGTACTCGCCGTGACATCGGAAAAGCGCTCGCCGATGTTGCCGGATGTGCCGACCTTCAAGGAAGCTGGCCTCGATTACCCGGGCCAAGGGTGGTGGGGCCTGGCCGTGCCGAAAGGCACTCCGGCGCCCGTCGTCGATAAGATCCATGCGGCATTCGTGTCGGTGTTTAACGACCCTAAATTTGTCACGTATCTGGAAAGTCAGTCGGTTGTTTCCGCGACAACAAGTCCCAGCGGCTTTGTTGATTTCCTGAAGGCAGACCGCAAGGCAGCCGAGGATCTGGTCAAGATCGCGAACACGCCGAAAACTGAATACAAAGCTCAGTAATCCAGTATTCAACTGCGTTGAGATCGGCGCCGCTCTGGCGCCGATTTCTTTTTCGGGATCATGTTGTTCACGCGCGGCCGAACTCACAGCTTCGCTTTGGACCCAAATAGCTTGACTCCAAACTATTTTGGCCCATACCTTGCCGACGTGAGACGGTCGACAATCATGCCCCCCATCCCCGCGGACCTTGACACCGATTTTCGCCTGGCGATGCGTCGGCTCGCCGCGACGGTGAGCATCGTCACTTGCGCCGACGAAACAGGCCGCCACGGGATGACGGCAACCGCAGTCACATCGGTCTGTTCCGAGCCGCCGACGATCCTGGTCTGCAACAATTCGGAGGCGCGGCTCTATTCAAAGGTCCACGACCGAAAACGCCTCTGCGTGAATCTGCTCAAGACATCGCATGCCGCGCTGTCACAACGCTTCGGCAGCCGACAGCACGAACACGATCGCTTCGCGGTCGGCCATTGGGCGGAACTTGACGGCCTCCCCTATTTGAAGGATGCCCAGGCCAATCTGTTTTGTTCGGTCCAGCAGGTCGTACAGGTTGGCAGCCACGGCGTCTTCATCGCAAAGATCGATCGCATCCATGTCGCACAGGAAGTGGAACCGCTGATCTACCAGAATGGGAAATATGCGGCCACGTTAGAGATGAACATCCAATAAGAGCGCAATCAACGCGCCTGCTTCAAGGGAGAGAAACAATATGTCTGGAACCACCGCGTCATTCCATTGTGCGCCAGCGGCGCACCGAGCGCACAAAACCCCTTCCCTAGCGGCTTAAGGCTCGTCCCTCACCGCATGTGAGATCAGCCGGCACGGTGTCATACCCGTTCGTCGGCGCCGCCTTCAGCCAATTCCCTCGTGCGAGCCGCCTTCGCGGCCGCAAGCGCAATGCCGATGAGTGATCGGATTGCGACCTTCAGCAATCGGAGTGTCTAAAAATGCCCAGCCTGTTCCGTTATTCAGCCCTAGCTCTGGCTCTTGCCGGTGGCCTCCTGTCCTCTCACAGCACATTGGCCCAGGAGCAGAAGGGCAAGCTCATCACGATCATCGTGCCCTTCACGCCGGGTTCTGGTCCTGATGCGGCGGCACGGGCGATCATCGATCCGCTCAGTGAGGAACTCAATCAGCCCGTCATCGTCGAGAATCGCGTCGGTGCGAGTGGCAACATCGGCACTGCGAGCGTTGCCCGGGCGCCCGCGGATGGCACGACACTTCTTCTCACCGCCAATACGATCGTCCTGAACCCGAGCCTGTTCAAGAACGTCGAATACGATCCGATCAAGAGCTTCTCGCCCATCGCGCTTGTCGCCAAAGGTCATATGGCTCTGGCAGTGGCCGCCAAGGTTCCTGCGAATTCGCTGAGCGAGTTGACGAAGCTTGCGAAGGCGAGCCCCGGAAAGATCAATTACGCCAGTCCTGGCAAGGGCACGCCGCATCATCTTGCGACGGAACTGCTGCAGATCTCGACCGATACGAAGATGACGCATGTCCCTTACAGTGGACTGGCCAAGGCCGTTACGGACCTGACCGGAGGGCATGTCGACGCCATGTTCGTCGGACTGCACAGCATCGCTCCTTTAGCGCGCTCCGGGAAGGTCAAGATCCTTGGCGTCTCCTCGTCGCAGCGCGCACCAAGCTCCCCCGATGTTCCTACGATGGTGGAACAGGGCCTGCCCGGGTTTGAGGTCGAGACGTGGTTCGGACTGCTCGCACCGGCCGGAACGCCTACAGAGACGATCGATCGGCTCAACGCGGCCTTGAACAAGGCGCTGCAGCGACCGGCCGTGGTCAAAGGCTTCCAGGCGCAAGGGCTGGAAATTCTCGGCGGTGAACCGGCAAAGCTCGATCAACTTTTGAAGAGCGACCAGGCGAAATGGGCCAAAGTGATCAAAGACTCCGGCCTGTCGGCTGAATGACGCGAAGGGAGAAGAGCGTGCAAAAGGACCGCATCATTGATTTCCATTCGCACGTCGTCGATCTGCGCCTGCTCGACACTTGCGGCGCCCACAGCGTGCAGACCGGATTTGGCAAGCGTCCCTTCCCCCGGCCCGGCGACGGATCCGGCAAAGGCGAAGTTTATGCCCGAATGGCCGACCCGCTCGTCCATATCGATCACATGGATGCGGTCGGGATAGACACATCGGTCATTTCCGTCAGCAGCGTGCTGCAGAATACCTGGTGGGCAGATGCCAAGTCTGACCTGCAAATGACGCAGCAACTGAATGACATGGTGGCGGACTGGACGGTGCGACACCCGGGCCGTTTCATCGGTAGCTTCACGCTGCCGATGGCCGACACGAACGACATGTTGTCCGAATTCGAACGAGCCGTTGATCAGCTCCATCTTCCCGTCGTCGGCCTGCCCGCGAATATCAACGGCAATTATCTTGGCGAAAGCCGGTTTGCTCCGCTCTGGGAAGCGATCGAGGAGCGCGGCGTCGTTGCCTTTATCCATCCGCATGGCGTCACCGACCCGTGGTTTCAAAACTATCGCATGTGGAATTCGATTGGCCAGTCGATCGAGGAAGTGAAGGTGATGTCCTCCCTCATCTACGAAGGGACGTTGGACAAACACCCAAAGCTCAAGATCGTCATGGCGCATGGCGGCGGATATTTCCCGCACTACCTCGGTCGCCTCGACAGGAATGTCACCAACTATCCGGACACGACAAAGAATATCAGCGACAAGCCGAGCGGCTATCTGCGCCGTTTCTATTACGATACCTGCGTCTACGATCCGTCAGTCCTGCGCGCCTTGATTGACCGGGTCGGCGCCGACCGTCTCGTCCTGGGCAGTGATTTCCCGGTCGGCGAAAATGACCCGATCGGCTTTGTCAGTGCGCTGCCGAATCTGTCGTCAGAGGACGTCGCACGGATCACGACGCACAACGCAGCCGCTCTGCTTGCAAAGTAGCTGAATGCGATAGGACTGATTTTGTAACGCCTTCCAGAAACCATAACCGGGAGACATTCATGAGAACGATTTTGGCTGCGGCGGCCTGTGTGGTGGCACTCATATCTCCATCTTTCGCGCAAAACTGGCCGACCCAGCCGCTTCGGGTCATCGTGAACTTCCCGCCGGGAGGAACGGCCGATCAACTCGCGCGCCTTGTTGGCCAGCCTCTGGGTGAAACCCTGGGCCAGCCCATTGTCATCGAAAACAAGGGTGGCGCTGGCGGCAATCTGGGCGGCGAATTCGTCGCAAGGGCGACGCCGGACGGACACACGCTGCTGATGTCATCGGGCGGAATGGTCGCCATCAATCCTCATCTCTACGCCAAGATGCCGTTTGATCCGGCGAAGGACATCGTTCCCGTGGCGTCCGTTGCGCGGGTGCCTTTTTATCTTGTCATTCGGGCCGACAATCCGGCGCAGGATTTCAAGGCCTTTGTCGCCGATCTCAAGGCCAATCCCGGAAAGCGCAATTTCGGGTCGCCGGGCATCGGAAGTTCTCCGCATCTTGCAGCGGAAATGCTGAAGAACATGACCGGCACGAATGCAACGCACGTCCCCTATCGCGGCGCCGCGCCGGCATTGAATGACCTACTCGCCGGGCAGCTCGACTTCATTTTCGATCCAGGCATTGCCATTGAGCATGTGAAGGCCGGCAAACTGCGCGTGCTTGCGGTCGGCAGCCCGGAACGCTCGCTGCAACTCCCCGATGTCCCGACGCTCGACGAACTTGGCCTCAAGGGCTTTGACGCCGACGCTGTCTTCGGATTTTACGCGCCGGCCGGGACATCACCCGAAATTGTTGCGCGCCTGAACAAGGAGATTAACCGCTTCCTTGCCACACCGGCCCTGAAAGACCGCATCGCAATGCTGGGCAACATCGTTGCGCCGATGACACCTGACGACTTCCGGAAAAAGTCGCAAAATGATTCCGAGCGGTTTGGCGCGATTATCCGGGAACGCGGGATCACGGCCGGCAACTAGCGCCTGTTCTTCGGCTGTATCCGTCGAGCGGACTTGCGTTTGCTGGTTCGCTCGGCGGGTTCTCCGATGCCTATAGCTGCGCTAACCCACCGCTTCTCCTATTGCCTTGGCGGCCACGCGGAGCGCTTCGCGAAACTCTGCGTCACGACTGGGCGTGAAGCGCCCAGTCGGCACGGCGACATTGATCGCTCCGAGGAATTTGCCGCCTTGGCGGACCGCTTTCGCAATTGCCGTAATGCCGGGCGTGAATTCATCGTGCGAATAGGCAAAGCCGGTCGATTTGACGTTCCGAATTTCCTGTTTCAATTGCGCCTTCGAATGGATCGTCTGCGGCGTTACAGCGGTGAGCACAGCGTCCGCCAGATATTGCTTCAACGCGTCAGCATCGAGCTCAGCAAGAACGACCTTGCCGGCTGAAACCGCATACAGCGGCGCCCGCGCGCCGATCTTCATCGTATAAGACAGCGCCTGCGTGCTGATCGCCGACGCGATCACCTCCACGAAATTATCAATGCGGACGTAAAAGCCGCATGTCTCGTTGAGTTCGCTGCTGAGTTCGCGGAGGAAGGGCAGGACATGATCGCTAATCGAGGGTTGCGGTCCGGCCTTCACCAGCCTCACCACGCTCGGTCCAAGATCGTATCCATCGGTCGTAGGATCACGGG
>JAEYVN010000532.1 GCA_023431725.1 Pseudomonadota bacterium | reverse complement strand
TGCCCAAGCCCGCGATTTCGCCGGAGTCCGAGCGGAGGCTAGGGACTTCTAAAATTGAATCAATAACTTGGAGGGGTTGGTGGAGCCAGGCGGGATCGAACCGCCGACCTCGTCATTGCGAACGACGCGCTCTCCCAGCTGAGCTATGGCCCCGCCTTGGGATGTCGCCGTATGGTGTACGGGACATGCAGAATGTGCGAGAGCGGCCATTTAGAACCGGCATTTTCGCAAGTCAAGGGATGCACCATACCGCCGCTGCGGCGTCCTGCATCGCGCGCAAAACCTTGTCGGACCGGGACGGAGCCGGTACATCAGCAGCACCCGCCCTGAGAGAAGATAAACGGCAATGCGCTCGGTTCTCGACGTCATCCTCCTCGTTCTGCAGTTGTATGTGTGGCTGCTGATCGCGTCCGCGGTCCTGTCCTGGCTGATCGCCTTCAACGTGGTGAACACCCGCAATCAGGTCGTCTCCACGATTGCCGATTTTCTCTGGCGCATCACCGAGCCGGTGCTGAGGCCGATCCGGTCGATGATGCCCAATCTGGGCGGCATCGATATATCGCCGGTCATCCTCATCCTGATCATCTTCTTCATCCAGAGCGTGATCACCCGTTACATCTATCCCAACGTGTTCTGACGTTTCGTTGGGCCATCGCCCTCGCGCCTGGCACATGGATCCGACAAGCAAACGGCCCTGGAGCATCACGCCTTCGGGGCTTGTCGTGGTCGTTCGCCTGACGCCCAAAGGTGGGCGCGACGCGGTGGATGGTGTCGAGACACTCAGCGACGGGCGCGTCGTGCTGAAGATGCGCGTGCGCGCTGCGCCCACCGATGGGCAAGCCAATGCCGCGCTGATTGCCTTTCTTGCAAAGACGCTTGACGTTGCGCGCCGTGCGGTGACATTGGCCGCCGGCGAAACCGCGCGGATCAAGCGCATTGAAATCGATGGCGATGGCGCTGTGTTGGCGGCTCGTCTGGAGCGGATTTTAACGGACGGGACATGACCGCAAAAATCATTGACGGAAAGGCCATCGCGCAGGACCTGCGCGGCAATATCGCCATCGCAGCGGCGCAGCTCGCGAAGGATCACGGCATCGTGCCGGGCCTCGCCGTGGTGCTGGTCGGCAGCGATCCGGCGAGCGAAGTCTATGTGCGCTCGAAGTCGAAAGCGGTCACCGATGCCGGCATGAAGTCGTTCGATCACAAGCTGCCGGCCGATACATCGCAGGATGATCTGCTGGCGCTGATCAAGCAGCTGAACGACGACAAGACCGTGCACGGCATTCTCGTGCAATTGCCGCTGCCCTCGCAGATCGATTCAACGCTGGTGCTGAATTCGATCGATCCGAACAAGGACGTCGACGGCTTCCATCCGGTCAATGCCGGACGTCTTGCCACCGGTCAGCGCGCGCTGGTGCCATGCACGCCGTTCGGCTGCGTAATCCTGGCGAAGAAAATGCATGCCTCGCTGTCGGGCCTGAATGCGGTGGTGATCGGCCGCTCCAACATCGTCGGCAAGCCGCTGGCGCAATTGCTGCTCGCCGAAAACTGCACGGTCACCGTCGCGCATTCGAAGACCAGGGATCTGCCGGGCGTGTGTCGTGAGGCCGATCTCCTGTTCGCGGCCGTCGGCCGGCCGGAAATGGTCAAGGGCGACTGGATCAAGCCGGGCGCGACCGTGATCGATGTCGGCATCAATCGCGTGCCGGGCGATGCCGGCAAGACCAGGCTGGTCGGCGACGTGGATTACAAGGAAGCGCTGGCGGTTGCCGGTGCGGTGACGACGGTGCCCGGCGGCGTCGGGCCGATGACCATCGCCTGCGTCATCCTCAACACCCTGCGCGCGGCCTGCGCCTCGGCGGGCTTGCCGGAACCCAAGGTCTGATCGAACCTGCATCCCCGCGCGTGCGACTGATACAGTCGTTGATGCGGGAGGGGATGCGATGGTTCGGCTATTCGCGGCTGCTGCGGTTGCGATCGGTGTTGCGGGCGGCGCTGCCGCGCAGGGCATCGACCACGCCTATACGAAGATCGACCTGAAGGCCTGCAAGCATACGCCCGGCCGCATCGCCGAGGATTACGGCTCATGGCTGTGCAAGAGCCATGTGGGCATGGGCCATGCGGGCATCCCGATTTATATTTCGGGCGGCGATCAGCGTTCGTTCGTGAGCTTCGGCCGCAATGCCCGCAAGGAGCTCGCCAATCGCGAGTCGCTGATGTCGTTCAACGGACAGGGCGATGTGATCGAATGGCGGATCGAGACGCTGCCTGCCGGCAAGAAGCGACCGTTCGCCGCGATCATGCGCTGGTCGACGACGGTGCAGAAGGAAGAGCCCAATCCCGACGGTGAGGTCGTGCGCGGTCAGGTGCTGGTGATCACGCGGCTCGATCCCGGCGGTGTCTGTCACGTCGGCTATGTCGATGGCCGCGCCAATCCGGATGCAAATGAGCTGGCGCGCAAGGTGGCCGATGAGAAGGCGCGTGCGTTCCGCTGCGGCAAGGATACGCCGGACAGTCACGGCAAGACCGGACCCGGCTTCTCACCGCGTCTCCTGATGCATTGATGGCGAATGAAGGTCGGTGAATCTGTCCCCGCTTTTGCGGGGACGTACGGATGACAATAACCCGGTTGTTACGCCTGCCAGGCGAAGGCGACCTTATCCAGCACCTTGGTGCCGAACCGCTCCGATGAACGCGCCACGGCGCGGCCGCCCATGGCGCGATAGAATTCCACCGCCGGTTCGTTGTCCGACAAGG
>JAEYVN010000523.1 GCA_023431725.1 Pseudomonadota bacterium | reverse complement strand
ATGATCGGCTTTGGCGGATCGGACCGCAACAAGAACCGCCCGTTGTTCGATGTGGACCTCTGGGTCCGTTAAGCCGAAGCCATGCTCGCGCTCATGCCCGCCGGGCCTGTCGGCATTATTGGTCATTCGATGGGTGGCGCGATCGCCCTGAAGGTCGCGTCCCGCAATGAACGTATCGTAAAGGCGATGACATCGTGTTCGGTCGGCGTCGCCTATCCGATCAACGATGCCCTGAACGGCTTCTGGTCGATGCCGGAAGACCGCGCCGCGATGAAGACAGTCATGGGACGCATGATGTATTCAGCGGCCAGCATTTCCGACCAGATGATCGAGGATCGCTGGTCCCTGCTGACCCAACCGGGCTATCCTGACTATTTCGGCGAGTTGTTCGCCGAGCCGCGGCAAAGGCTGCTCGATGCGGCCATTCTCGGTGATGACGAAATCGCCCGCATCAAAGCTAAGATCGTGATGCTGCACGGCCGCGACGATCAGCCCTGCCCGCCCGAATTGACCACGCTGGTGCTGGCGCGCAAGCTGCCGCGCGCCGACATTCACCTGCTCGGCCACTGCGGACATAACCTGCCGCGGGAACGGACCGCCGATTTCCTGGAATATGCCTATGCGCATTTTGGCAAGAGTTGAGACAAGCCAAACGCAGCCCGACTGAGCATCCCATACCTGAAGAACTGGAAAGACAACGCTATGAGCGGCGTGAAGCAAATCGGTCACGCGACCTTCGAAACTCCCGATATGGAGCGCGCGATCGCCTATTACACCAAGTATCTCGGCTTGACCGAGGTACAGCGTGATGGAAAGACAGCCTATCTGGCCTGCCCATCCGATTTCCATTCCGTCGTTTTGACGGAAGGCTCGGCGCCGGCCGTTACCAAGCTGACCCTGCAGCTCGCACCCGATGCCGATCTTGAGGCTTTCGCAGCCGAGACAGAAAAGAAAGGCGTTAAGGTGCGTCGCCGCTCGGATGCGGCACCTGACACGCCTGTCACGCTCTCTGTCACCGATCCGTCAGGTCTCGACGTCGACTTGATCACGACCCGGGTCGTGACCGATGCACGCCCGAAGAACCCCGGCGTCACTCCCCGCAAGCTTGGCCATACGGCTTTCTTCACACCCGACATCCAGGCCACCGTCAAATTCTACACCGAGATCCTTGGCTTTCGCGTGTCGGACTGGATCGGCGATTTCTTCGTCTTCATGCGTTGCAATCCGGACCATCACACAGTGAATTTTCTGTCGGGTCCCAAGCGCGGATTGCATCACATCGCGTTCGAGCTCAATGACTGGAACCATGTCAAAGAAGCTTGCGATCTGCTACCCGATCACAATCTCGATCTGATCTGGGGACCGGGCCGGCACGGCCCCGGACACAACATCTACACCTACCACATGAACCCGGACGGATTTACGATCGAGATGTTCACTGAGCTCGATACCATGAGCAATGAAGAGAACGGTTATTTCGACGCGCGCCCGTGGCACAAGGACAAGCCGCAACGCCCGAAAGTCTGGGACCCCACCGCGATCCAGAGTCGCAACTTCTGGGGCCTTTCCAAGCCCGAACAGCCGAAGGATATCGGCAAATTTAAATGAGTGTCGAAGCCGGGCCTCGGCTTGCGGTCCGGCTTTTTCTTTGCGCGCACGCTCGTCTCTCAGGAAGGAAAGCTAAAACATGAAAATGAAAACTGCCGCCGGTCTCGCATTTGCTGGAATGCTGCTCAATCCACTCGCCGCTCTCGCCGAATATCCCGAGCAGCCAGTCGAGGTGGTGGTCACCTTTGCGCCCGGTGGAGCTCCGGACGTTCTTGCGCGCGCACTTGCCGAAGACATGAGCAGCACCCTCAAGCAGCCACTCATCGTCGTAAATCGCCTTGGCGCGAGCGGTGCCATTGGCGGCGGCAGCGTGGCTCGTGCCAAGCCTGACGGTTATACGCTGTTGTTCTCACCAGCCCTCATCGCATCAGTCGTGCCGGTGATGCAGCCTTCGGCCGGCTTTACTGCGGATTCCTTCGAACCTGTCTGCCAGACCTTTGAAAGCCAGATGGCGCTGATTGTTGCGCCCGATTCTCCCTTTCAGTCCGTACATGATGTCGTTGCCGCGGCCCGCAAACAGCCCGGGAAATTGACCTACGGTCATCCCGGCAACGGATCGATCCCGCACCTGACGCTGCTTCAGCTGGCGAAGGCTGCGAATATCGATGTTGTCGGTGCTCCCTATAAAGGCGACAGTGACGTCTTACCGGCTGTGCTGGGCAAGCATTTGGACTTTGCGCCGATAACGCTCGGATCGGTCGCCGGCGGCCAGGCGAAGATCATCGCCTTGTTCGCACCGGAGCGGAATCCGGCCATTCCGAATGTACCCACCGTGAAAGAACAGGGTTTTGATGTAACACCGACCAGCTTCGGTGGCCTGTTCGCACCGGCCAAACTGCCTGCCGATGTGAAACAGAAGTTGCAGGCCGCATGCGAGAAAGCCACCCATAGCGCGCGCTATCAGGAAACAGCGAAAAAGCTTCGGCTCGGACAACGCCTGTTTTTACCGGCTGACCGGTTTGAACAGCGGCTGAAGAAGGACATCAAGGAAAAGGCAGAACTGCTCTCCACCCTGAAAAAATAGACTTCGCGATAACGTCTGGGTTCCGAGCAACGTCAATGCGTTCGTGCAACCACCGTTTCAACACAACGGCTAGCGCACGTGCGCCAAACCGGTGGCTAACGTTTGCGTAAGCAGCCGGCTTAAAAACGTTGTCATGGCTCAGATCGGCGAAGCAGGCCAAGCCACGCGAGAACGTCTCAATGAATTTTGCTTTATTGAGACCAATCGCCTGGCAAGCACCATTCGACAAACGGTTAGCGAGATGCGATCTCGTACAGCGTGCCAGAACGAATCGCTGTTTCTTCAAGGCACGCTGAAACCGCCCGAGCTGATCATATATCGGTCCAATAGGCGCCGCCCCCGGCTGCTCGCCTTGTGATCCGGAACCCGCCTCCCTTTTCCAGCTTGCAGATGCGCAGGGTGGCCCACCTCGCTGTTGAAGGCGCAGATCCTCACCGAATGATGCTGCTCACCTTTTCCCGGCGCGCGGCTGCAGAAATGCAAAAAACGATGCGCAGTCGAGTTGACCCGCCGAAACATCCCCTATGTGCAGTTTGGCGGTTTGAAATTTCTGGACGCGGCGCATATCAAGGACGTCCTGGCACTCCTTCGCTGGTCACAGAATCCATAGGACCGCGTCTCCGCGTTTCGCGTCGCGCAACTGATGCCGGGGATCGGTCCAGCGGCCGCTGCTCGTCTTCTGAAGAGGATGGACAGTTCACTCTACACCGCCGATGCGCTTCGGTCGTTCAAACCTCCGACCGCAGCGAGCGAGGCCTGGCCAGCATTTGCCGAGTTGTTCCGCCTCCTAAGAAGCAACGCCGCGGGATGGCCCGCAGAGCTGGACCTCGTTTGCCAATGGTATCTCCCTCATCTTGAGCGCAACCATGACGACGCAGCAGCCATCAGGCAACCGGATCTGATACAGCTCGCTCAAATCGCCGCATCGTATCACAGCCGCGAACGCTTCCTGACCGAGCTCACGCTCGACCCGCCGGACGCCACCAGCGATGAAGCAGGCCCGCCACTACAGGACGAGGACCACCTCATTCTATCGACCAGTCACTCAGCCAAGGGCCAGGAATGGAAGTCCGTCTTCGTCCTCAATACCGTCGATGGCTGTATTCCCGCTGACCTTGCCCTGAACACCCGCGAAGAACTGGAGGAGGAGCGCCGCCTTTTGTATGTCGCGATGACCAGGGCAAAAGACCACCTTCACCTCATGGATGAATCGGCTCCTATGGTGGCGCGGCCTCGCCGGCACTCCAACGTTATATTGCGAAATTTGCGCACTCCCAACTCATTTAGAATATGGGTTCCCACGGCAATATCCCGCTCACGCCCAAGACTGGCGCTCCCCTTCTCCGCGCCCCCAAAAATTTCCATCGATTCGACGTCGCGACAAACCAAGACGCCCCTGCCCTCGCGCTCAAACGACTTGAGCGCCGTATTCGCACTTTGCGATCCGAAAAACAGATCGCGAACGGGATCCAGCCTCTGAAAGGCGACGGGCACATCTACTCCGTCGGCTATGTCCCCATAAACATAGGCGGCATAGAGAACAGGATCGAGCGTTGAACGATACACCCGCGCCGAAAGTGTCCCGATCGAACTTTCGCATTCGAATGCGGAGACCTTCTTGATCTGCACTTCGGCCGCATAACGGTGCTTGACGATATCGGATACAGTGACGTGAACGAGACCGTGCCGATCAGCGAAATCTTTGATCTGCGCCCCTTTCATCACTGTGCCGTCATCGTTGACCAGCTCACCGATCACGCCGACCGGCGGAAGATTGGCAAGCTTGCACAGATCAACGGCTGCCTCGGTGTGCCCCGCACGACGCAGGACGCCGCCATTCACCGCAATCAAGGGAAACACGTGCCCGGGCCGCACGAAATCCTCCGATTGCACATCCGGATTGGTCAGGGCGCGACAGGTCGCCGAACGTTCGCAGGCAGAGATCCCGGTGGAGAGGCCGCCCTTGTAGTCGATGGACACCGTGAAATTGGTCGCATACGCCGAGCTGTTGGCCGCGACCATCGGATTGAGATACAGGCGCGATGCGACCTCCGACGTCAGCGGGGCGCAGACGATCCCGGAGGTATGCCTGATAATGAAGGCCATTTTTTCCGGCGTGCAGTGAATCGCCGCAATGATGAGATCGCCCTCGTTCTCGCGATCATGATCGTCGCTGACGATCACGATTTCGGCGTTGCCGATCGCCCGCACTGCTGCCAGCACGCCGCTTGGCTCAGTGGCTTGGGCACTTGCTCCGTTCACGTCAGACATTGGCATGTATCAGCACACGATCGACCCGCTCGAGGCGGTGTAATTGCCTTGATGATAGAGAAGCGGACAACCATCATCGGCAGCGCTGGCCCATTTGACCTCGGCGACGAAAATGGTGTGATCGCCTCCGGGATGCTGGGCAGACACTACCGCTTCGATCGCCGCGCACGCATCGGGAACGATCGGAGCGCCGGCCGGCGATTGACCAAACACCACCGGCGGCTCGCAACTCTCTTTCTTCGATTTCTTTGCAAAATGATCGGACACCGCCGCCTGTCCATGGGCAAGAAAACTGATGCCAACCCTTGTGCCAAGTTTCAGCCGTGTATGCGTGCCGCTATCACGATGCACGCAGAACAGCACCAGCGGCGGCTCCATCGAGAGCGGCGTAAAGGCTGTCACCGGCATGCCGAAGACTTTTCCATCGACGGCCGTGGCGATCAGAACGACCGTCGACGCATGTTGACGCATGACCGTGCGAAAGGTAGTGGCGCTTATATTCGGCGTGACGTCGGCACGCGCTGCGCGCTCCAGCAATTGCCCCAGATTGCCGGCCGGATCGACGAATGCCAGCGTCTTGCCGTGCGAGCCCATGTCGCGCTCGGACACGATCGAACCGCCATGAGCGACAATCATGTCCTTTCGTGAATCGATGTCACGGACTTCGAAAACGACGGTCGCTCCTTCCGCACCCTCAGGCGCTTCATCCGGAGAACTCAGAGAAAAATTCCCGTCGCCGAGAGCGAACTGCGACCAACGCTCTCCGTCACGAAATTTCAACGTGAGACCGAGCGCCTGCTCATAAAACGACTGCAAGCGGTCCATGTCGTCGGTGACATAAAAAACGTTCTGGATCCTCTGCACACCCATGTCTTCCGATCCTTGTGAGTTTCAGCCTGACTTCAGCGGACCGCTGCAGCGAAGCGCAGCGTCATCGTTCTGCGGACGAGCGCCTCGTACGCAGCAGAATGGCTATGCGCCGAAGGCGCCGCCGCCGAAGGTGAAGTTCGGCGGACGCTTCTCACGGAATGCGCGGACGCCTTCCTCATTGTCCGGCATGAAGAAGCTCGCCAATTCCAGCGCCCAGGAATGCTCAAACATGGCTGTATTTTGCCTGAGCCAGTTGTTCAGGACCTGTTTGGTGCCGCGGATCGCCCATTGCGAACCGAGGGCAAGCCGCTCGGCGACGTCCATTGCGGTCGGCATCAATTCGTCATGTTCGACGCACTTGCTCACCAGACCCATCTCCGCAGCCTCGCGCCCGGACACGGCTTCGCAAAGCAGCAGATAATATTTGGCGCGGGCCATGCCGCACAGCAGCGGCCATATCATCGCGGCATGATCACCGGCGACCACGCCGAGCTTGGTGTGGCCGTCGATGAGCTTCGCACGATCCGATGCGATGCTGATATCCGCCAGCAATCCAACGGCAAGGCCCGCACCGACCGCAGCTCCGTTGATCGCCGACACCACCGGTTTCCGCAGCTCGATCATGTTGCGGACGATGGCCAGCCCATTCTCCATCGTGAGACTGACCGAATGAGCGTCCACCGCACCGGCATTGCGCATATCGCCGCCGGCGCAGAAACCCTTGCCGGCGCCGGTAATGACCGCAACCTTGGCCAGGGGATCCTGATCGAAATCCCGCCAGATGCGGCCAAGCTCGGCGTGCCCGCTTTCCTCGCAAGCATTAAGCACTTCCGGCCGGTTCATGGTGATCAGAAGGATGCCGTTGTCCTTGCGTTCGATCTTCAGAAACTCGTAGCCTTGGTAAGTCATCAGTTCATTCCTTCTGGCATCGTCAATTCGCCTGCTGGACGCTGTTGCGGACCGAGCGGTCGATATGCGGCAAACCTATCGCTCTCTCGCCGAGAGACGCTTGAACGTTCCGGAGTAGTTGAGAACCGGCTTTTGCGCGGACGTGATGATGCCGCGCAAGACCACCAAGGATCCGCCCGCACTCACCACCTCGGTCCGTGATTCGATCAGGTCGGCGGGCTGGGCGATGCCCAGAAACTCGCTGGCCATGGAAATCGTTACGACATTCCTGGTGCCGTAATGCGATTGCGCCCGCACATACATGGAGAAATCGGCAAAGCTCAGCAGCGACCCGCCGTGGATCATGTCGTTGCCATTGCAGTTCTTCTGCGACGGACGGAATGCGCAAACGACGGCGTCGCTTTCAATGCGGTGATAGAATGGACCGACGTGGCGATTGAAACTCTCGCGCGGGAAGATGTGCCAGCCGGCGAACTCCCCCTGGTCCTCGATCACCGATTCGATCTGCGCGTCCATATCCGCAACGGTCGTTGACATCACAGACCGGCAATCAAAGCGTCGATTTTCGACTTGGTCGGGCAGATCTTCTCCAGATGCGCGGCGAGCTGGAAGACGCCGACATCGTCATAGCGGCGGCCGACAATCTGCAGCCCGACCGGGAGCCCGTCCTTGGTGAACCCGCAGGGAACCGAGCTTGCCGGCTGTTCCGTCAGGTTGAACAGGAAGCAGTTCACGAACGGCTCGAAATAGCAGGCCGGATTGGGCCCCGGGAGTTCTGCGCCGAAGGCCGGAATGTGCACTGCCGGCAGGATCAGGAAATCGAAATCGTCGCACAGGCGCGCGGAACGCTCCCGCATTTTCTGCAGATCGTTGAAGATCCGATAGAATTCCGTCGCCGAAAGTCCGTCGGCCTCGCGCGACCATTCGGAGATGACGACCGCCTCTTTCTGACGCTCCGAAGGCATCGTGGTCAATTCGGCGCGGCAGCGCACCTTGTAGAAGAGTTCACCCGTGCGCAGATCCTCGGGGGTAAATGACTCACCGATCGCTTCGATCTGGAAGCCTTCGGCGGCCAGTTCATCCACGCGCGCACGCACCTGGGCGACGACTTCCGGATCCGGCTTCAGTCCAAAGCCGAGACTTTCGATGAAACCAATCCGCCCCTTGCGGACCGGCTTCTGGATCACGTCGCAGTAGTTGACGCCGTCGTAGGCCAGTGCGGTGAAATCGCGCCGGTCGGGCCGCGCCATCACATTCATCAGCAGCGCCGTATCGGCGACGGTGCGCGCCATCGGTCCGGCAACGAGCGCAGGACTGTTCGGAAAATGATACGGCACGCGCCCATAACTGGGCTTATGGCCAACCAGTCCGCAGAACGACGCCGGCAGCCGCACCGAGCCCGCAATATCGGTGCCGACGGCGATCGGATTGATGCCGGCTGCGATCGAGGAGGAGGTGCCGCCGCTCGAACCGCCGGGCGTCTTGGCGAGATTCCACGGATTGGTTGAGACGCCGTGCTTGGAACTAACGCACGAAGACAGGATGCCGAAATCCGGCATAGTCGTCTTGCCGAGGAAGATGGCGCCGGCTTCGCGCATGCGGGCGATAGGAGGCGCATCCACGTCCCAAGTCTGCTCGTCGGCGCGATGCGCCGCCGAACCACGGTAGGATGGCTGTCCCTTGGACGGGAGCGCATCCTTGACGGACGACGGAATGCCGTCGAGCGGCCCGCAAGGTTGTCCCTTCATCCAGCGATCCTCGGACTGCCGAGCCGCCTCAAGCGCTGCCTCGGAGTCAAAGCTGTAGAAGGCGTTCAGCTTCCCGTTGAGGGACTGTGCTCGTTCCAGAAGTGCGGTAACGACCTCGACCGGAGAGACCGCCTTCTTCTGGTATGCGTCCAGAAGCTCGATCGCCGTGAGTTGGGGAATTGAATTCATCGTCAGGGACCTCGGGCAAACAGCGATCGCATC
>JAEYVN010000511.1 GCA_023431725.1 Pseudomonadota bacterium | reverse complement strand
GCGAAGGCGGTGACCGATTGCACCGCGTTGCGATTCATCTGGATCATCCCGGATTCACCGCCGAGGAAGATCCATGCGCCGACAAGATTGATCGCGATGAAGGAGAGGGCGACCGGCACGCCCAGTGCCATGACGAAACACAGGCCGCCAAACAGGATGATGCTTGCTTCGATCCAATTCATCGTGTCACGCGACCGAAGTCGCCTCCTCGCGCCGGTCACGGCTGTTGATCAGGCGGCGGAAGCGGAAGATGAACTCGATCGCAAGGAGCAGGAAGCAGGCCGGCAGGGGTGCCAGCATCCACCATTCCGGAAAGATCAGATTCTTGATGGTGATCGAACCGAGGCGCCATGCCTCGTAGGTCATCAGCCAGGAATACCAAAGCATGACGACACAGACGAAAAAGCCGAAAACGTCACCGATGGCCTCGATCACCCAGGCGGCTTTGCGCGGCACGGCGGTCAGGACGAGATCGAGCCGGATATGCTGGCCGCGCCGCAGAAGCCAGGGCGCCGTGAGCATGGTGATGAGATAAAGGGCGTATTCGGAGAC
This sequence comes from Pseudomonadota bacterium, assembly GCA_023431725.1. Lineage (GTDB taxonomy): Bacteria > Pseudomonadota > Alphaproteobacteria > Rhizobiales > Xanthobacteraceae > Pseudorhodoplanes. The sequence goes on along the minus strand of JAEYVN010000511.1, from coordinate 4,922 downwards.
TTCGTTGGCCCAGACGAAGCCGGAAACGAACAGGTTGCGCAAGAGGATGTCGGCGGTGACGATGATCACCATCGCCAGCAGCAGCAAGGCGGCGGCTCCTGCCATTGCATCGAGAAGCCGCCCGAAGAGATCAGAGAGTTTTTGCACGTCCCGTTTCGTTCATGTTGGAGGACGCCGGGTTCCCCACCCGGCGTCCCTGAGTGATATCAATTCCCCGCCAGTGCGCGGAGCTTCTTGCCGGTTTCTGGAGCCTTGGCAATGACCGATTGCCAGGCGACGTCGTTTGCCTTCTTCAGGAACTCCTGCGATGTCGCGGCATCGAATTCCACCGTCTGGATGCCAGCCTTGGTCTGCCGCTCGCGCTCGGCCTTAACCAGCGCCGTGTCCTCTTCATCAAGGCTTTCCAGCCACAGCGCAGCATCCATGAGGACCTTGCGTTGCGGTTCCGTCAGGCCTTTCCACACATCGTTGTTGACCAGAACGTTGACTTCCACGCTGTAGAACGGCGGCTCGATCCGGTGCTTGGTCACTTTTTCCCAGCCGAGATCGAAGATGCCGACCGCGGGCCAGCCATAGCCGTCAACGACGCCACGTTCGAGCGCGGTATAGATTTCTCCCGGAGCGGTGGTCACCCCGGTACCGCCGAGCGCCTGAACGACGTCGCGATAGAGCGGGGTCGAACGAATTTTCAGGCCGGTCAGGTCGAGTTTGTCGATCTTCTTGTTGAGATACAAGTAGAAGGGCACCGTCGAGAACTGGCGCGCGAGATAATAGGAATTGAGCTTCTGGTTATGCAGTTCGTTGACATACGCCCAGGTGCCGTTCTTGCGCTGCTCGGCGGCCGGCTTGTTGAGCAGCTTGAGCGCATCGGCTTCCGGCATCAGGTTGGTGTAATAAGCGCCGGCGACATTGGCGATATCCACCACCTTGGATCGGACCGCATTGCCGACCTCGAACGAGGGGACGGCGCGCGGGCCGCCGATATAATTGATCTGAACTGTGCCCTTGCCGTCCTTGTTCACCTTCTCGATGAATCGCTCGAAGTTTTTCGAAAAGGCGGTTCCTTCCGGGAAGGCCGATACGGCGCGTAACGTAACCTCTTGCGCGCTCACATAAGACGTTGCTGCCACAAGCATGGCTGCTGCGACGAGGCTATAGCGAATAGATGACATGCACTGACTTCCTGAGATCGACCGGCTCATGCCTTTGACTGGCTGCGCGGGCGGTCTGCGACTTGCTCGGAGACTTGTTTAAAAGACTTGTTCGATGGACATGCTCGACCACACGCGACATGTGGTCGAGCATGATGCGTGACGTTGGGTTAGTTCCCCGCCAGCGCGCGGAGCTTCTTGCCGGTTTCCGGTGCCTTGGCGATGACCGAGTCCCAGGCGACGTCGTTGGCTTTCTTCAGGAAAGCTTTTGATGTTGCGTCGTCGAACTTGATCTCCTGGATGCCGGCCTTGGCCTGACGCTCACGCTCGGCCTTCACCAGCTCGAGGCTTTCCGTTGCATCAAGGCCCTCGAGCCATGCTGCCGCATCGCTCAGCACCTTGCGCTGCGCGTCATTCAGGCTCTTCCAGGTGTCCTGGTTGACCAGCACGTTCACCTCGACGCTGTAGAACGCGGGCTCCATGCGGAATTTGGTCACCTTTTCCCAGCCGAGATCGAAGATGCCGAGAACCGGCCAGCCATAGCCGTCGGCAACGCCGCGCTCGAGCGCCGTATAGACTTCACCGGGAGGGGTTGTGATCGGTGTGCCGCCGAGTGCCTGCACGACATCGCGATAGACTGGCGTCACACGGATCTTCAGACCGGAAAAGTCAGGCTTGTCGATCTTCTTGTTGAGATAGATGTGGAACGGCACGGAAACGAACTGGCGCGCGAGATAATAGGAATTGAGCTTCTGATTGTGCAGTTCGTTGATGTAAGCCCACGTGCCGTTCTTGCGCTGTTCGGCGGTCGGCGTGTTGATCAGTTTGAAGGAGTCCGCTTCCGGCATCAGGTTGGTGTAGAAAGCGCCGGTGACATTGGCGATGTCGACGACCTTCGAGCGCACGGCATTGCCGACTTCGAAGGGCGGGATCGCGCGCGGTCCGCCGATGTAGTTAATCTGGATGACGCCCTTGCCATCCTTGTTCACCTTCTCGATGAAGCGTTCGAAATTCTTGGAGAATTGCGTTCCTTCGGCAAACGAGGTCACCGCACGCAAGGTGACTTCCTGCGCATTGGCCAACGTCATCGTGCCGGCCAGCACAAGTGCAGAAACAAACGGCATTAACCTGCGGTCCATCGCTTAACCTCCCAGATGGCACTTGCATTATATTCTTTCGAATATAGTCCCGGCTTGGTCTTGGGAAGTCAATTTGATGGGCTGCGGCTGCGAGGTCGGAAGCATCGCAGCCGCGTCGGGAAAGGCCGTCAGGTCGCCCTCAGCAGGCCGCCTGACGGGATTTTTTGATCAATTCCCGTGCAGGGCGCGCAGTTTTTTGCCGAATTCCGGCGAGCGGGCGATAACGGCATCCCAGGCGAGGTCGTTCGCCTTTTTCACCAGTTCCTGCGAGAGGGCCGGCCCGAGATCGATCGGCTGTACGCCGGCCTTGGTCTGGCGCTCCGTCTCGGCCTTGACCAGTTCGGCACTTTCAGCGGCGTCCTGCGCTTCAATCCACAGGGCTGCATCCGTCAGCACCTTGCGCTGCGCATCATTCAGGCTCTTCCAGGTGTCCTGATTGACCAGCAAGCCGACATCGACACTGTAGAAACCGGGATCCATCCGGAATTTGGTCACCTTTTCCCAGCCGAGATCGAAGATGCCCAGGATCGGCCAGCCATAGCCGTCAACCACACCGCGTTCGAGTGCCGTGTAGACTTCACCCGGAGGGGTTGTAATCGGCGTGCCTTTGAATGACTGAACCAGGTCGCGATAAACCGGCGTGACGCGGACCTTCATCCCCGAGAAGTCGAGTTTATCGACCTTTTTGTTCAGGTAGAGGTGGTAAGGCACGGAGACGAACAGGCGCGCCAGATAGTGCGAGTTCAGCTTCTGCCGGTGCACGTCGCTCAGAAGGTCCCAGGTTCCATTCTTCCGCTGTTCGGCCACCGGCTTGTTCATCAACTTGATGGCGTCGGCTTCCGGCATCAGGTTGGTGTAGAATGCCGCCGCGACATTGGCGATATCGACCACTTTCGAGCGCACGGCATTGCCAACCTCGAAAGGCGGCATGGCGCGCGGACCGCCGATATAATTGATCTGAATGACGCCCTTGCCGTCCTTGTTGACCTTCTCGACGAAGCGCTCGAAGGGTGCGGAAATCTGGCTTCCTTCGTTGAAGGATGACACCGCCCGCAAGGTGACTTCCTGTGCCGACGCAAATGATGCGCTGCACAAAATAGAAGCGGACAGTGCCAATATTGAACTCAAACGCATACCGTAATCCCTGTTTGCCTTTGCGGTTTCGAATTATATTCTTTTGAATATAATTTCCCCGCGGTATCATGGGTTAAAGCCCCTGTCGGCGGCAGATGCAACATTCCGGCCAATCTGGAGAGCGTGATGGCTGAGCGGTCATTCAAAGAAGAAGTCAAACAGCTCAAGCTCGGCGACGGCGAGGAATTCAAGGGCGAAGCCATTCTCGCGGTGACCAAGGCGCTGCTGCAATCCGGCGTGTCCTATGTGTCCGGCTATCAGGGCGCTCCGATCTCGCATCTCATCGACGTGCTGAACGATGCCAACGAGATGCTCGAGGAACTCGGCGTCCGATTCGAATCGAGCGCCAACGAGGCGGCCGCTGCGGCCTCGCTTGCTGTGTCGGTGAATTATCCACTGCGCGGCGCCTGCACCTTCAAGGCGCCGGTCGGAACCAATGTGGCCTCCGACGCGCTCGCCAACCTGTCGTCCGGTGGTGTGAAGGGCGGCGCGCTGATCATCGTCGGCGAGGATTACGGCGAAGGCTCCTCCATCATGCAGGAGCGCAGCCATGCCTTTGCGATGAAGTCGCAGATGTGGCTGCTCGATCCGCGGCCGAATGTGCAGACCATCGTCGACATGGTCGAGAAGGGCTTCCAGCTTTCGGAAGTCAGCAACACCGCCGTGATGCTGCAGCTGCGTATCCGCGCCTGCCACGTCTATGGCAGCTTCATCGCCAAGGACAACAAGCGGTCCGAATTCTCCCGTCTCGACGCGCTGCAGAATCCGACGCGCGACATCACGCGCTATGCGCTGCCGCCCTTCACCTATCAGCACGAGCACGAAAAGATCGAGCAGCGCTGGCCGGCGGCGGTGAAGTTCATCAAGGACAACAAGATCAACGAATTCTTCGATGGCGAGGCCAAGGATATCGGCATCGTCATGCAGGGCGGCATGTACAACGGCGTGCTGCGCGCCATGGAAATCATGGGGCTGGCCGATGTGTACGGTAACAGCCGCATTCCGCTCTATGTCTTGAACGCGACCTATCCGCTGGTCGATGACGAGTTCGTGGAATTCTGCGCCGGCAAGAAGGCGATCCTGGTGGTCGAGGAAGGCCAGCCGGAATTCATCGAGCAGGCGATCAACACGATGTTGCGCCGCAAGGACATCCAGACCCGCGTCGAGGGCAAGTCGGTGCTGCCGATGGCCGGCGAATATACCGGCTCTGTGATGAAGGCCGGTCTGCAGAAGTTCTGCACCGCGTATCGGCCTGACCTGCTCGCACCGGACGAGCCGCCGCAGACCAACAAGAGCCTGCCGGCGGCGCTCGAAACGCTCGGCACCAACGTGCAGGGCCGCCCGCCGTCATTCTGTACCGGCTGCCCGGAGCGTCCGATCTTCTCGGCGATGAAGCTCGTGCAGCGCGAAGTCGGTCCGCTGCATGTCAGCGCCGATATCGGCTGCCATACCTTTGCGTCGCTGCAGCCGTTCAATATCGGCCAGACCACCATGGGCT
>JAEYVN010000257.1 GCA_023431725.1 Pseudomonadota bacterium | reverse complement strand
GTTCACCACCTTGCTGCCTTGCGGCACGATCGAGGCGGTTGCCTGATTCAACAGACGGGCCGCGATTTCGAAAGCAGTCTGCGCGTCGGCCTGATTGTTGGCCACGCCGGATAGTATGACGCCTTCCACCCCCAGAGCCTCGACGCGAATGTCGCTGTTCGGCAGCACCTGACGGATCGCTTCGCGGATGCCGTTGAGATCGCGCTTTACCGCGATGTCGAAACCGGCGATCTGCCGGCCCTCACCGTCGAAGAAAAAGATGCTGGTCTGGCCGACCTTGACGCCGATCATATAGGCGCGGCGCGCCGAGCGAACGACCGCATTGGCGATGGTCGGGTCGGAGACGAGGACATCCTTGGCATCGCGTGGCAGATCGATCACGACGGCCTTGCCGACGCCGAGCGACACCGGGCGGGAGCTGGATTCGCTGCCAACGACCGAAATTACGGGCGTGTGCGGCTCCGCCGCGAGCGCGGGCATACTGACGATCATCGGCAGCGCGGCGATCGCCAAGGCAGCGATCGCCATGACGGCCAGCGGTCGGCGGATCGAAGCTTCATGTGCCATCAGGAACTTCCTTGCGCGCTTCATCATTTCGGCGTGGCCTTTGTCGTCACGCCAAAGCGGACAATGTTGATTGTGCTGCCGCGGGAATTTCTTTCCTCGCTATCGCCCGACCCGGGCGCGGAATCGACAATGCTGCGCAGCGCGAGCGACAGGGTGCCGAGTTGCTTGCCGAGCACGAGCGTCTCTGCCTGGCTCGGGTTGAGTTCGAGGGTGACCGTTTTTCCGATCATTGTCTTCTGGCCGTTCGGATCGTCGACGGCCTGGTCGATCGCGAGCACGCGAACATTGGACAGAATGGTTTCGCTGGTGAAGGTATCGCCTGCGCCCTTGTCGGATCCATGTTCGCGGCGCGTCAGGATGACGTCGACATTATCGCCGGGCACGACAAAGCCGCCGGCGCTGGTTTCTGCCGAGATTTCCGTCGATACCGCGCGCATGCCGCTGGGCAGAACCGCGGCAAGGTATCCGGCCGCTCCGGCCTTGATCAGCCGCGCTTCCTGGATGGGTTCGCCGGCAGCAAAGGAGCCGCGCGCGATGGAGCCGGCCAGCTGTTCGATTGCATCCGGCCGGTTTGATTTGCGAATGAAACTCGGGCCCGCCGATGCCGTCGGCCAGGTTTGCCAGCGTAAATCACCGGCCTTCACCGCCGTGCCGCGGCCGATATCCGATTTCGCCACCAGCACATCGACGGTGTCGAGCTGCGCCACGGGAGAGGGAGCCGGTGCCGGCTTCTCCGACCGGCCGGCCAGCAAGGCGGCCAGGCCACCGGCAGCGACCGCGATTCCCAGCACTATCAGGCGTGCGGCTTTCATACGCTTCACTTTCCGCAAATGACACAACTGGCCGGGCAATGGCCTTGATGGTGAGTTTCACCATCCAAAGGTCAATTCGTGGTTAATGAGCGGTTTGCAAACCAAGTTAATTTTGTATGAAGCGCCGGATCACAGCCCGGTTGCGCGCATCCATATCGTGCTTGGATAAACCACGAAAGCGGCGGCCGCGAGGGCAATGCCATACGGCACGCCGGATTTGGCATTGTGCAGCCGCATGACCCATTCCTGTCCGGTCATCGCCGCAGGCAAGGGCCACGACCGAAACTGCAGCAGCAGCAAGGTCAAGGCACCACCAAACAGCGATGCGTAAATGAGATAGTTCAGCAACGGATCGAAGCCGAGCCATAACGCTGTGGCTGCGGCAAGCTTGGCATCTCCGCCGCCGATCCATCCGCAAGCAAAGAGCGTGAACGTGACGCTGAGAACGAGCGCGCCGGCGCCGACATGCAGCAGGATCTGCTTGCCGTCCATTCCGATCAGCGCTGCCAGCAGGAAGAATCCGGCAATCAGAATGAGCGGTACCCGATTGGAGATCGTCATTGTGAACAGGTCGCTCCAAGCCGCGAAGGCCATGAGCAGCGGGAATAGGCAAAGCCGAAGGGCATCCGTCAGCATTAGGGTCATGTGACACTCACGCGCTTACTGCGGCGGACGTTACGATCTCAATCTTGCCGTTCGATTAGCGACGGCCAGAAAAGAGAAAGCCGCGGCCGAGGGCATGGCCCGCGAACCGCGGCTTGAAACAACTAACGATTGGGCAATTAGCTGCCGCCGCCGCCGCCGGCGCCGGTGCCGCCACCGAGACCCTTCGCGACGTCGTTAAACCGGGCGTTGAGGCTGGTACCGATCGTGCCGAGCACGGTAATGATCACGACGGCAATGCCGGCAGCGATCAGACCGTATTCGATGGCCGTCGCACCCGACTCGTCGTTGAAGAACTTCTTGAAGGTCGACATTCTCATCTCTCCGTTGAGACAGTATTTGAACCAGTGTGTGAACCAGACAGCCGGAGCAACCGGCAGTGATGCGAAGCTAGCAGGCGGTTTTGAAAAAAAAGTAAGATCGATGCCCCGGCTTTCGAACCTGGCGTTTACGTCTCGTTAGGGATGTGCAGTCGGTGGCGAATAATAAAAAGACCCCGGACGATGCCAGGGCCTTCATGCGGTTCGCTATGCAGGTCGCCGATTTCAGAAACCTTGAGTGACCTCGAATGTGGTTGCAAGCTTTCTGCCAATGCCTTGAATCACTGCGAGGATCGCGACGGAAATGCCGGCTGCAACCAATCCATATTCAATGGCGGTGGACGCGGTTTCGTCCTTTGCAAACCGGATGACGAGGCTTTTCATGTCTGGATTTTGTCCGCGCGTTACGAGGTCATTTCGGATTGGCTGGACCGTAACAAAGCGCCGTTGCGGGCAAATTAATCTGGAAAAGTTTGCGCAAAAAAGTCTGCCGCTTTGGTGCAGTGGTTAAGGAAAGTTTGAATCAACTTGCGACCCGAGCCGCTGATGCGGGTTGGCGCCGATGCGGGGAGCGCGATGGGAAGAGCCGAGCGGCTTCATGATTCCATGTTCGCGGTTGATTCACCATTTTGCAGTGAATTCGGGGTAAATGTTCGGCGTTTGTTGTGTGGCGTGCGTTCGGAGTGTGATCATGTTTGGTGGGCTCAACGCCGGGACTTGCGGCTCTCGCATAATACAAGCGATGGCTCTGGCGGCTGCAATATGGATCGCGCCGGCCCATGCCGACAATCTGTCCGCCGACGGCTCCCTCGAACTGGTTCTTGACCAGGCCAAGCTGATGAAGTTGCCGGAGCGCGTGGCGACGATCGTGATTGGCAATCCACTGATCGCCGATGCCGCCTTGCAGGCTGGCGGCCTGATCGTGCTGACCGGAAAGGGTTACGGCACGACCAACCTGATCGCGCTCGATCGCCGGGGCAACGCGCTGCTTGAGAAAACCGTGCTGGTGAATGGTCCGAACCTCGATACAGTCGTCGTGTATAAGGGGATCAATCGGGAAACCTATAGCTGCGCGCCGATCTGTCAGCCGCGCAATACGCTCGGCGATGGCGAGCATTTCTTCACCCAGACATTGACCCAGACGACGACATTGAACGCGCAGGCGACCGGCATGAAATGAGTGTCGGCTGCTGTATGGTTAGCAGACCGTGAATTTCCCCCTGCATCTTGTCCGTAATCGGCGCAACGGTTCGACAAGAGGAATTTGCTAAATCCGGCGTGCGGCCCGAATGCTGCGGGCCGACCGGATGGTGTCATGTTCAAGGCAATCAGGCAAAAAGCCGTCGTACCATCGCGCGTGAAGAAGCCGCACCTGCTGGCGCGCTTCCTGCGCCGGAAAGACGGTGCGACGGTGGTCGAGTTCAGCCTCGTCCTCGCTCCCTTTCTGGCATTGTTGTTAGCGATCCTGGAAACGGCTCTGGTGTTCTTGGCCGGTCAACTTCTGGAGACCGCCGTGGCTGATTCAGGCCGTTTGATTCTGACCGGTCAGGCGCAGAAGCAGAAATTCGATGCGACAAAATTCAGGCAGGAGGTCTGCGGCAGGATTGCAGCGCTGATCGATTGCGAGAGCGGCCTGCAATTCGATGTCAGAACATACAAATCATTTGCCAGCATCGATATGTCGAAGCCCATCGACAGTGATGGGAAGCTGACGTTGGGTTCGGCCTATGAACCCGGCAACGCCGGCGATATCGTCGTGGTGAGGCTCGCCTATCAATGGCCGATCTACGTCTCGATGTTCAATTACAATCTGTCTGATCTTGCCGGCGGCAAGCGGCTATTGCTGGCTACGGCTGCATTCAGAAACGAACCATTTTGAGCATGGGCCAGGTTCCGATGCGGTGCATTTCCTTTTCCTTGCGGCAATCAGTGATGACGCATTTGCGCGGTCTGCTGCATGACCGGCGCGGCGTTTCTGCCGTCGAATTCGCGTTGATATTGCCGGTGATGCTCGCGCTCTATTTTGGTGGCGTCGAGCTTTCGCAGGGCATCAGCGTCGATCGCAAGGTCAAGATGACGGCGCGAACGGTCGCCGACCT